>NZ_JAYGHM010000002.1:0-79053 GCF_034931125.1 Rivularia sp. UHCC 0363
ACCTTGGAATTAATATGCAGCACATTTCATTTTTATTTTGATGGGAAGAACATCTCCCCATCAAGTTCTCTCCACCCCACAAGAGTTTTGTAATAATAAATTTCCTACTTCCTCAACTTAAAGCGCACTGGTATTCCATCGGCAGGATAAATCAAAATGTTCTGCTGTAAATCTTCTACAGATGAACGTCCTTTGACTAATTCCCAGTCGAAGTGATGCAGTAATAGTGAGAGCATTACGGTTGCTTCTAACATAGATAGATGCTCTCCCAAGCAACGATGAGAACCCGAGCCAAAATGTATCATTGGCAGTTGAGTGGTTTCCTTGCTTTTATCTAACCAACGTTCCGGCATAAATTCTTCAGGTTTGGGAGAATAAACTTCTGGATCTCTCCCAGCTGCAAGCATTGACCACGATATTATCGTACCGCGAGGAATCACCTGACCTTCGATTGAAAATTCTCGTTCAGCTTCTAATGCAGTTGAGCCAGAAGCGATGGAATAAAGCCGCAAAGTTTCCTTGATAATAGCGCTGATATAGCTTAATTCTTTGAAACTTTCTATATTAATAGCACCTTGATTTTGCCAAACTTGGTCAACAATGCTCTGTGCTTGCTGAAAAACCCTGGGATTTAAAGATAATTCTGCGACTGCAAAGGACAAAGTATGGGCTGTTGTGTCAGTACCGGCTAGCAAAAGTTCAACAGCTTCTCCAATCAGTGATTCCCGATTATATTTTGGTTCTTTAGCAGCTATTTTCACTAACATTGATTCTTGGAACAAAGAACTTACCTTTTCTAAATTGGTGTTGTTTTGTTCTCTTATCTGTAAAGCCAAATCTACACGGGGAGTAATGAACTGATTTATATATTTTTTAGCCGCCCAATAATCTTGTGAATCTTTAGTTGGTAGATACTTTACCCATTTTTTCTGACCTGTAGCTACCCGTAAAAAGCGATAACTTAAGATAGACATTGCTTCGTACACCTTCTTCACATCAAGGGGTGGACCTTCAGGACTAGCGGTTTTTGGGTTCACGGGAATACCCAAGACTATATGGGAAATCACCCTCATTGTTAGTTCTACAAAAAGAGGATCTACCTGAACCTCTTTTGATGACTCAGCTTCCCGAATTTTCTCGATAATTTGTTCGCAGGCTTGACTGATAATTTCTACATATTTGGAAAGACTGCTAGAACTGAATTCGGGATTCCAAGCTTTGCGTCGCCATTGCCACTCAGTTCCTTGTTGACCTAAAAGAATCGGTCCACCGATGTCATTCCAGGCTTTAGTTGCCCGCTCAGCCCTAACTAAACTACCGTCTCTCATTCCATTAACAATGGTGTCTTCGATGACTTTTGGTTTACTCAACACAACAACTGGTTGACTACCCGTCCAGTAAACATACATTGAACCTAGCTGTTTACTCCAATCAAATAATAATTGAAAGTATTTCTTTTGTTTGACTGCTGCTAATATTTGAGGAATATTTCCTAATAGCCAGTGTCTGGGGGGAGAAGGAAGCGATCGCAGAGCATGATAAGCGTTTTTTTGTTTCCACCGCTGCCAGCTAAATATTCCCAATGTACCAGTAACGCCTAAAATTGTGACTAATTGTAAAGATGAGGAAGGAAAAGTAATCTGAGCAGTAATATCC
This sequence comes from Rivularia sp. UHCC 0363, assembly GCF_034931125.1. Taxonomy (NCBI): domain Bacteria; kingdom Bacillati; phylum Cyanobacteriota; class Cyanophyceae; order Nostocales; family Rivulariaceae; genus Rivularia; species Rivularia sp. UHCC 0363. The sequence continues at coordinate 1,657 of NZ_JAYGHM010000002.1, forward strand.
TGGAACATAAATTTTATTTTTTTTAAATAAAAACTTAATTTTATCTAGATTTTACCTTATTAGATATAGATTTATTTATGTTTTTTTTCGTTCCATTCTAATCAATAAAACTTATTGATACTATTGTTTTTTTATTTGCTAAAACTTCCGTATGATAATGAATTTTGCCGCATCAACTAAATAAACAACTTTATTAAGCGCATTTTAATAAAATAAGGATAAATAATATTATTATGGTTATTTAATTGTTTACTTTCCAATGCCCAATTCCCAAATCACTCATTCATATTACGATAAGTAGCGACCGCAGAAGGAGAAATACGGTTGAGATAGCGGAAAATCCAGTATTTAAAAATAGTATCCAGAATTACGGGGAATGTGGCGATAAACAAGAAAATAAATTCGTGATTTGCTGGTAGACCCCAATGACGAGATATACCTTCTAAAATAACTTCCCAACCGTGAGGAGAGTGGAATCCGACGAATATATCGGTAAAGAGAATAATAATGAATGCTTTAGCGCTATCGCTTAAACCATAAACTACATAGTCAATAAATTCTTTTAAAACCGCTATTTCTCGCTTACTAATCACTAAAAAACAGATAAACGCAAACACAGAAATAATGTCAGCAAAAACGTTTTTGATTGCATTGCTGCCGCTTACTTGATATTCCTCAGCAATTTCCAATGCTTTCTCTTTTACTTCTTTCTCTATTTTTTCCTCCATTTCTTGGGGAGGAAGGGCAGGCGCACGACTAATTATAGATTGAAATTTGATTTTTTCTTCAAATCTTTGTAATTCTAATAATGCCTCTTCTTCCATCTCATAGTTGATAAATAATTTAGTCGGTTCGTCGCCTCTAAAATGATTAACAATTGGACTAACTAAAACTATTTTTGATACTTGATGCGTTAAAATAGGTACTATAATTAATAGTAATAAAAATCTTACCGATATAATTGTTCTTCTTTGAGAACTGCGGAATTTTTCCACAACATCCTGCTCGGCATTTGGATCTAGTTCAACCTGTAAACGATTGAATGTATTAAAAATTGAACGAGGTAATACTCCCGTTGCATTCATTTTACCTTTGGGAGGATTAGCCGATTTAATATTATCTAAATCTGCCTTTCTTGCTTGAACTATTTCTGATTCAATACTTGGTATAATTCTAGAATATTGATTAGAAGGTGGAACTATGGATTGGGGTAAAGTTTGTTCTACAATCGGTATCGTATATTTAGCAACTATTTCATCGATGATTCTTAACTTTTCTAAAACAACTTCAGAACTAGGATGTTCAATCTCAAACTTATTTGCTGCTTTTAGATTTGATTCATTAAGTAAGTAACGAGTAGCTTTAAACTCCGTCAATCTCATCCGTACAATTCTTAAAAGTTGTCTGAGATCGGACTCAAAATAATCCATTACACTACTGCTATAAGTAACAGAGTTAATATCTATCTTTTTTCCATTAAAATGTTCATCTTCTATGACCTTAATTTGTAATGCCGCTTTATAAGCTTCATCTAAAGAGCGTTCCTGGGTTCGTAAGTACCACTGGTAAGCCTTCACTAAATATAAGTAAATTTTTTGGCTAACAGAAAATTGGTTCATTTTTAATAGTCATCCAGCTTTTTTTAATGGTTCTTAAAACAGACGTTAACGCTGTTAAATATCTTAACAAAATCATCAGGAGACGGTTTGTGCTAAATCATTCGCTTTGGATTGAAGGTCCTAGCCGTAGTGGTAAGACCGAACGCTTAGTGCAACAATTTTGTATTTGGGTAAACAATGGCGATCAAAATCAAGAAATATTTTATACTACTAACCCATCAAGAAAAAATACCCTGAGCATACCAAAAAGCCTGTACCTACAACATAATGAACTGGGAGCTTTAGTGTTTGCGGCAAATGGGGATAATCGCCGAGAATTGGCAGACAAAATTGTTACTGCTACCTGGGGAAAATATCCGGTCAAAGTAAAAACACCTTTAGGTTTTTTTCAGGATGAAGTAATTTTGTTTTGGCCCCTTTTGATCGAATCGTTGGCATTAAAAGCACAATTTCCGGTGAGATTGCGTCCGGAAACCGAGCAGGAACTAGCAACTAAGCTATGGAATTCTCGATTAGATGAAGAAATTTTGCGTAGTGTCGGGATGAATCAGTCTCGTTTGGTACGCCGTATTCTTGACTTAATGCAGTTAGCAGCTTTAAGCGGAACTAGTTGTGAAGATATTTCTCAAGTTTTGACAAGAGTATCATCACCACAACAAGATAATTTTACTAATTTAGAGCCAGATTTGATTGGATCTTTATTATTAGATTGGCGTAGCTGGTGTTTGGATAAAGGTTTTTTAACTTACGGAATTATTACAGAACTTTACGGTCAAAATTTATTGTCGGACAACAATTATCTTTCTCGACTTAAAAAACGCTATCAAGCAGTTTTAGCGGATGACGTACAGGATTATCCTGCACTGATGCGTCAATTATTTGAGTTGATTCTTGATGATGGTGTCGGAGCGTTTAGTTATAACCCCGATGGAATCATCCGTTTGGGATTGGGAGCAGATCCAAATTACATGGAAGGTTTAGCACAACATTGTCAGAGGGAAACTTTGACTCAGCTACCCGTTTCATCTTTATCCGATTTGCTCTCGAACTCAATGACGCAATTGGTCACAGAACCAATGACACTTTTGAGTTTACCTTTGTCGGTGCAGTCAATTCAAACTACTTCCCGCGCTGCATTATTGCAAGAAACGGCAGAGGTAATCATTAAAACAGTTGAATCCGGGATAGTACAGCCCCAAGAAATCGCCATAATTGCTCCTGGTTTAGACGCGATCGCACGTTATGCTTTGATCGAAAAGTTTACCAAAGCCGGGATTGCGGTTAATTCACTGCAAGATCAGCGTCCTTTAATTAGTTCGCCGATTGTTCGTGCTTTACTAACTTTAATCACATTAGTTTATCCAGGTTTGGGGCGTTTGCTGGATCGAGATGCGATCGCGGAAATGTTGGTGGTATTAAGTCGCAAACCCAATAATCATGAAATTGACCCGGTAAGGGCTGGATTAATTGCAGACTACTGCTTTCAACCGCATCCAGACAACCCCAATTTACTCAGTGTCGATACATTTGAAAGGTGGGATAGATTGGGTTACGCTGCCACAACTGCTTATGGAAAAATATTAAAGTGGTTGGAGCAAGAGCGATCGAATTACGAAAAACGTTTAATTCCCACTCCTGTTTCTTTTCTGTACGGTGCCATTGAATATTTTATCGCTGACGCTGGCTATTCTAACTACGAACAACTCGCTATCCTGCGGCAATTACTGGAAACGGCTCAACATTACTGGGAAATTGATACTAGATTAAATCAGTATGCTTCACCTAAAATTAGCTTGAATTCCTCCCAGTCTTTAGAGGAACGGGAAAAAGAAGCAGTATACAAACAAGATAAAACAAAAACCATCGCCGATTTTATCGGATTGCTGCGAAAAGGAACCGTTACCGCGAGTCCTTATCCCATACGTCCCATCGGACCTTTAGCAAACGCAGTTACATTAGCGACAATATTTCAATACCGTTCCTTGCGTCATTCCCATAGCTGGCATTTTTGGTTAGATGTGGGTTCACCATTGTGGACAAAAGGAGGTGCAGCAACTTTATTTGGTTCGATGTTTTTTTTGCAAGAAAGATTTGCTCAACCTTGGAGTGCAGAAGATGAAAAATCAGCCGAAGACGAGCGATTAGAAAGGATTATTGCGGATTTATTGGCTCGGGTTTCCGACAAAATTTATTTGTGTCACAGCGAGTTAGCAGTAAACGGACAAGAGCAGCTTGGTTCGCTGTTACCTTTGGTGAATGCTTGTGTGGGGGTGGACAATGAGGAGTTAGGAGTTAAGAGTTAGGAGTTATTAATATTGTAGGGTGTGTGACGCAAATTATCTCTATCTTCTTATTGCTCGGATGCATTCTCTTACTGCTTCTGACCTACCATTAAGATAACGAGCGCAAACGTTAGTGTCTAACAAATATTTCACGCAAGTTCTTCCCTTTGTTCAAAATCTCCCTCTGAATCAATAACAATCGGGTCATCTTGACAGCTACCATAAGTTTGTTCAAAAAAACCGGGCGGATATCCTAAATCGGATGGTGTTTGTGTTGTTTCAACTGACTGATAAATTACCATTACTTCTACTTCTTTATCTTTCATTCCCAAGGGAATATCTAAATGTAAAATACCATCTTCCCCTACAAGTTTTTTTAATTTAATACTTTGCATTGTTGATTCTCCTATTGAATTAAATACTTGTTGACCAGTATTAAGATGTTTAAATCTGCTCAAATGCCGCGATCGCTTGTTGTAATTCTCCAGCTTCAGAATTGCTTAAAATTCCAGCAAACTTCGCTAAAGGATGTTCTTGCAGTATTTGAGCGGCTTGCAACTTTTGATACAGAGATGGGTTATTTTCTCGACAAGATTGTTGTAGTTTTTCAAACTCTGCCTCACCTTGCTTTAAGTAGGAATCAATTGATTCTCGGTTAGCAAGATAAAAGGCGATCGCACCATAAACTTGTTCGAGGGAAACTTGCGGAAAGTTTTGAGCAATAGTTTCAGGAGATTCCCCATTTAAAAAGCCGTACAAAATTGAATCTAGAGAAATACGTGTCCCTATAATTGTGTACTTTTCGTTTTGCAGTTCAATATATTGTTTTGATTGAATTGGTGCTACAGTCATGGGATTAATTGTTGCTGTTTATCTAGATATTATAATAAGCAACTCAACTATAAAAAATATAAAGGTGCGTTGCGCTGAAGCGACAACACACCCTACGAAATCACTACAAATAAAAAAAAATTACGTACTTTGTTTCGGTTTCTGATAATAACCCAAAACTTTTTTTACATAATCAGCAGTAAAACCACGATCGCAACCTTGATATTCACCAGTCATCCACCAACAAGCTGTACGACGCACGGCTGCTGTTTCATTATTATTGGTAGCTGCTAATTGTCCTTTTAATTCTCGTTGCGTAATACAGCTAACGACTTGACGAGCTAATTGAGAATTTTTTTCAAACTCTGCTGGTGTAACTTCTTTTTTCAAACAAAATTTTGACCAGCTTTTCAAAGTTTCTGGTTTAACTTGCCATTCGCTGTAATATCCATCATTTGCAGAACCTGTTGGTGCAGCTAATCGCAACGCTTCTACCATTACTGCAACTTGAGTGTTGAGCGATCGCTGTTGTGCTTGTGTGGCGATCGGTAATAGCCCCAATGTAACGATTACACCACTAAGTAGAAATTTCATCGTATTTATCCTAGACAAACACGCATTAGGATACAACATTATTACTGAGATTCCATCTACCGGAAATAGTAGGTTATTTGGGAGCATCCCAATTTCGCACAAAGCCCGCAGCCTATAAGCAGGTGGGTTACGAAAATTGTCAGCCCACGCAGGTGGGCTTCGTTTTTGTAGCCGCACCCTTCTAGGGTGTCGGATAAATTATTTATTCAAATTTGGGATACTCCCGGTTAGTTGCTGTATCAAAACGAGTAACTTTACACAAATCATCTGGTTTCGTAACAAATTCTGTAACCATCTAATCAATTTTCTTGTTTATCGTTTAGATTAGGATAACTTTAGGAGTAATCCCGGAATAAACGGGTAATGTTGTTTAAAGATATACGCGACTATCAAATACTATATCTTTCCCTGTTCCTTGTTTTAGGTATAGGTACGAGAGATTGGACGCTAAAACCGTCGATGATTCTGGTTGTAATTGCGACCAGTTTAGCAACGCAATGGTTTTTGACATTTGCGACTGACACAGAACATGAACATAAAACAAATATTCGCAGTCCTTTAATTACATCGTTGGGAATCAGCTTACTTTTACGAGCCGATTATCCCACCACGATGATTTTTGCTGCTGCAATGGCGATCGCTAGTAAGTTTGTTTTCAAGTTCGGGGATAAGCATTTTTTCAACCCTGCCAATTTTGGCATTATTTCTGCATTAGTACTAACTCCTGACGCTTGGGTGTCTCCAGGACAGTGGGGGGAAGACTGGTGGTATGGAATGCTATTTATCGGCACAGGTGGAATGATTTTGCATCGTATCGGACGCTGGGACACTACGGCAGCTTTTTTAGGGTTTTATGCTTTATTAGAGGCTGTACGCAATTTCTGGCTGAGTTGGACTTGGGATGTTTATTGGCATCGCTTGATGAGTGGTTCTTTATTGCTGTTTGCCTTATTTATGGTAACTGACCCTCGTTCTATCCCCAATTCCCGCATTGGACGGGTAATATGGGCTGCCTGCATTGCCCTAGTTACCTTTATTTTACGAAACAACTTTTATCTTCCCACAGCAGTATTTTGGGCATTATTTGCGATCGCACCGCTGACCGTACTTTTTGACATTCTTTGGAAAGCATCGCGCTTTAAATGGAGCAAATCAGTGAACAGTTATTTAACCTTTGACCTTTAACCTTTAACCTTTGACCTAAATGTATTTTATGAAACTACAACGTTTATTAATTTCAGTATTTCTAGCTTTTGTGATTCTTGTTGGGTTTACTCCTTCTGCTTTGGCTTTTTGTGGTTTTTATGTTGCTAAAGCAGATTCAAAGCTGTATAACAAGGCTTCTCAGATAGTTATTGCCCGTAAAGATAATCGCACGGTGCTGACTATGGCTAATGATTATCAGGGTGATGTGAAAGATTTTGCAATGGTAGTACCCGTTCCGACGGTGTTAAAAGAAGAACAAGTAATTGTAGCCAAACCGAAGATAATTGAACGTTTGGATGCTTTTAGCGCACCTCGATTAGTTGAATATTTTGATGAAGACCCTTGCGCTCCTGTTTACCAAGACCGAGCATTAGAAAATGCACCTATGTCTGCTCCAGCACCAATCACTCAATCAAGAAAAACAAGTAACAGTAATTTGGGTGTGACTGTAGAAGCTCAGTTTAATGTGGGTGAATACGATATTGTGATCTTAAGCGCGAAGGAATCTAAAGGGTTAGAAAGGTGGTTGCGTGGTAATGGTTATCGGATTCCTAGAGGTGCAAAACAGTTGTTAAATCCTTATATTCGTCAACAGATGAAATTCTTTGTTGCTAAAGTCAATTTAGAAAAGTTTGACGAAAACGGCTATCAAAAACTTCGTCCTTTACAAATTTCTTACGAATCTCCTAAGTTTATGCTACCGATTCGTTTAGGAATGGTTAATTCAACATCGGAACAAGATTTAATTGCTTACGTGCTTTCACCAAAAGGACAAACTGAACTCACCAACTACCGCACGGTAAAAGTCCCTTCTGACGTTAATATTCCTGTATATGTTAAAGAAGAATTCGGCGACTTTTATAAATCGATGTTCCAAACTTCCTATACCAAGGAAGACAAAAAGGTTGCGTTTCTAGAATATGCTTGGGATATGGGTAATTGCGACCCTTGTTCTGCTGAACCACTGAATCAAGAAGAGCTTAAAGATGCAGGTGTATTTTGGTTGAATGATTCGAGTGAAATTGCACCTCCTAATTTTCGTCGTCCACCTTCTAGTGACATATTTGTAACTCGTTTACACGTTCGTTATACCCGTGATAAATTCCCTGAAGATTTGATGTTTCAGGAAACTTCCAATCGCGATAATTTCCAAGGACGTTATGTTTTGCAGCATCCTTTTACTGGTGAAACTAATTGTTCTGCGGGTAGACAATATCAAAGGTCTTTACGAAAGCGTTTTGAACAAGAAGCGCAATCTCTCGCTAAATTAACTAATTGGAATATTCAAGATATTCGCAAGAAAATGAAGCTTGAAGGACAAGTAACTATTTCATTGTGGCAAAGTTTTCTTTCTTTGTTGGGAATGTAGAGTCAATTATCAGGTAAGTAAGATAGCGGTTTATTGTTTCAGCTAAATTAATTTAGGAGACGTTGCACTGCAACGTCTCTACATTATCAGCTATTATCTGCGAACAATTTGACCATCAGGACGTTGAACCATTATTTCTGTTAACCGTCGCTTAGCTTGGGGTTCTATGGCGAAAATACGCACGTAGTCGTTGTTATGTTCGACTAAACACGCTTCCAAAGTTGCGATCGCATCTGCCATATCTTCTATTTGATGTCCTGCGTAACTCTTCCAAGAACCTGTGCTGAATCGACGCTGGTCTACGTATTCTATACCGATATGGTTTCCTGAAGCTAAAATTTCCCGCATTTGCTCTAAAGTTTCTAGTGCTACATGGGCTGAAGATACCTGTGCATTATATTGATTACCTTGTGAGGTACCAGTATTAGTCCTTGCAGTATAGTTATCTACTGATGTATGGGGAGCGGGGAACGGAGTCACTGTAGTTGTAGGTGGATAGCGGAAAGTTGAATCGTTATGATAGGTCTTAGTTGGTGGATAATGGAAAGTTGAATCGTTACCTTGTTCGTTGTTATAGGTTTTGGCTGCTGGTGGATAATGGAAAGTTGAGTCGCTACTTTGTTCGCTGTAATGAGGAGCAGCTGTTGGTGGATAATGGAAAGTTGAACCACCTATCTGTTCGGAATATTCAGTGGGTGTGGGTGGATAATGAAAGGTCGAATCAGTACTTTGTTCGTTAATAGGTTCAACTTTAGGTGAATCAAAACCGCTATTTAACTGGTTGGAATATGGTGTTGGTGTGGGTGGATAGCGGAAACTTGAACCGCTACTTTGCTCGCTAGGAGCAAGTTTAGCTGTAGGTGGATAGCGGAAGGTTGAATCACCTTGAAGCTGTTTGTTAGGATATGTAGGTGTAGGTGGATAACGGAAAGTCGAACCGCTATTTTTTTCGTTGGGGTTTTGAATTACGGTTCCCATGACTGGTTGCTTGGTTTTGTAGTCGATTCCAGCTACACGCACATAATCTTCATTATGAGCGACTAGACATCTTTCCAAATCTCCGATCGCATCAGCCATATCATCAATCTCGTGAGTTGAGAATCTTTGCCACTCACCTTTACTGAATTTGTCTTGGTTGGCATATTCTATACTCAGATGGTTCCCCGATGCCAAAATTTTCTGCATATAGCTGAGTATTTCTGGCCCGACATGGGTAATTGCTGTTTGCGTATCATGGCCGAAATTGTTAGGATTTCTACCTTCACTGCGGGTTCTACCTGATTCTAATTGACGATAGGATGGAATTTCGGGTATGTGTACGGCTTCCGCTTGTGTTTGATGGCTGGGTCTTGCGTGGTAAGTCGGTACTGGTTCCCCGTCAAAGTTAGCTGTTGGTCTGGCTTGATACACGGGTGATGCCCCGTCAAAGTTGGCTGTAGGTCTAGCTTGATACACTGATGTCTGGTCAGTGTGCGGGACAAAATGCTTTTGATGCCGTAAAGCACCGCGATTATATTCTTCCACTAAATGCGAATCATCAACGTGTTTTTGCTCGTTGAGCATCAAGTTAGCCATTTCCATCAAATCTGATAAACCTAATTTCGGTTTTTTGAATGATGGAATATTGTTGCTGTTGACTACTTGGGAAGATACTTTATCAACTCCTTTGTTATGGATAAAATGACGAATTTGCTCGTCATAAATTCGCGATCGCAATGCACTATAAAAATCAACTGCTGCATGGGGAAACTGCGAAACCAGCTTTTCTATATCTTGCTTTGAAAAACCATCTTCGCTAAAAATTCCGGCTACAATGCCAATTTTGTCATCTCTATTGGGTTCCCAGTAAAATTTTTCCATTCTCCCATCACGTATCAACGGTGCGTATAAAGTAGAGAAATCGTTCCCGGTGACAATTATTGGAACGCGATGCAAAGGGGTAGAATCATAACTACCTGGTAGCTGTACATCGGTGGGATTATCGGCAATATTCATCAATGTAGCGTTAACTAATTGCGTATTCACCGTGTACTGAGTACCTTCATCAAAACGTCCGGCACCTGCATCCAAATCGTTGATCATTAACACGCACATTTTACCGCGCACTTTGATCAATTCCGCAGTTTCCCGATAGCGCAGCCGAATCAAACGTGCTGGGTCTCCTGCATCCGGACTTTCTAATTCACCACCAGAGATGTGAGTTACTTCCACACCCATTTTTTCAAAAACTAATTCACATTGAAAAGATTTTCCTTCACCCTTACGTCCGTGAATACCTAAAATCAAAGGTACTCGAACATTGGGAAGGTCGAGATAGTTTTTAGTAATGTGAACAGCAAGTTTATCTTCAAAACGCGGAGAAATATAGTAGCTCATGTAATAAAACGATAAATTTAACACTCTCATAACTATGTTAGATTTTTATGGCTACTATTTTTCATGTATTTTTATGTGCTAAGTCCGATAGAGTACTTATAATCGCTATGTTTTTATTTAATTCTTTTTTTCAGCATATCCTCATTATTTCCTGTTCTAGGATGCAAATAGAAAACAAACTATCCTTTATATGTTGCGATCGCGATTGGATGTATGCTATATACAATAAAGTTTCGGACGTATAGCTCAGTTGGTTAGAGCGCTACGTTGACATCGTAGAGGTCACTGGTTCGAATCCAGTTACGTCCATTTTTGCAGGAATAGCTGGGGAATTCAGTTGTGTGACTTTACCCATAACTTTGCCGCAACGGCAAGCTTATGCTTCCAATAGAATGTGGCAAGCTTATGGTTCCAATTATGTTCGATGCATTTAAGTAAGTCGGCTCAAAAAAAACATAACTACATTTCATTTTGTAAACAAGCCCGAATTCCGGTTAGATAGGCTTTTTTGGTTTAGTTTACATTCTGTTACATAGCTCGCGGTTTATTCCCGCTCACTTACTTAAATTACAATTGTATAACTTTTTGATTTTTCACGTTACTTCCTCAAAAATTCTTGTAGCGCCTGCAATTTGTTTTTCCGTGCTTATGATTGAAGTCCTAATTTTCTTCTTACACTAAGTAAAGCATCTCTAACTTGCTTATATCGAAAAAATCCTGGTCGAGAGATTATCTCTGAGACCTTAGCTTCAGTAGGATAAATTCCTTTTTTGTAAAGGTCGATGACTATCTGCTCAACTTCTTCACAACATTCCTGAATATTTTTTTGATAGTTAATTTTCTCGAAATTACTGTACATTAACTAATTATTTGTCACTGTTAACAGATTAGTGTCATGGTTAACAAATTATTGACCAATAGGCACTCTGGATAATTAACATAAAAAATGAATTGTTATGTTCAAAATAAGTACTTAAGCAAAATTATTTGGGTTCGGCTCTTTTGGGAAGACGAAACAACAATTATGCTAACGCCTCCAATCCCTTATTTATCAATACTTCTGGAAGCATTTTTGGCAGACCTACCAAAATCACCTATCAACCAACACTTAAAAGAGAAGGGGGTAGTTGTACCTACAATTGGTGATACGGGGACGGGACGTAGTATTTATTACTCCCGCTCGGAGGTGATGGAATATTGTCTGGGAGTGGGTTTAAATTTTGAGGTGGCTGCTGCAACGGTTAAAAGACTGAAGGATGAGGGACTAGTTTTTACTAGCGATGAGAAAGTCCCTAAACGTTTTATGTTGTGGTGGGATGAGAAAAATGGGAAATTGGGACTTGTGGAGTTTGATTTGCAGATTGCGATCGCATCTCTGGATGAAGGTAAAGCTGTGATTCCCGTGTGGTTAGATGTTATTTATCAGAGGTTAACTAGTAAATTGGCTCATTAAAACTGAAGTCGCACCATACTGTATATTGCGGGCATAGCTTGCTTTTAATGAAAGTGTGTTCACTCTAAATAAAATTTTATGAACTATATTTAAATATTATTATTGCAGCAGTGGATAATACTCCTGTACTCTTGAAAAATATCAATCAATTCATGGCAATGTGATGGTTGAAATGTGAAACTATACTATTAATGCGGCGTAAAAAACGGAATGTCACAGTCTGGACTACTTGAACTAGCACATGAAAAGCTTCACTGGCCAACTCCACAAGAAATTTTGGAGCCATCTGGTGCTGGTCCAAGTGTTTATGCACGAATTGCTAGGGAAAAACTAAGTAGAACTATCAGCAAACTTTCAGATGGTCATGCTGTGCAAATAGGCGTGCTGTCGGCAAATCCTCAAGGTGACTCAACAGAAACACCTATTGCTCTGGTGTGCGACTTTCCCACAGAAGTTTCAGAAGACACACTGAGAAAAACTTATCAACTTGCTTGGAGTTTTTCTCGTACACCATCACTAATTACAACAGAACCTAATCGCTTAAGAATTTGGACGTGCTACGAAGAACCTCCAAAAGAAAAAGATATTATCAAGCCCGTAATTAATGTTTCTAAACGGGAAATTGAGTCATTTAATCAGGTATCTCTTTCAGGTCAAGCTGCTGAAACTTTGCGGTTACACTGGGCTGATTTAGTATCAGGTCAATTTTTTCAAGAACATAGGCAGCGATTTCAACGAAAAAAAGCCGCTGACCAGATGCTATTGAAAAATCTGAAAAGTGTTCGGAAAAAACTTCAAAAAAATGAACTTGATGATGACACAATTCATGATTTATTAGCAAGAATTATTTTCATTCAATTCCTTTTTGACCGTCAAGATTCTGAAGGTAATCCTGCCTTAAATACAACTTTACTGGATTATTTATATAGAATTGGTGAATTATCGACTAAATACTCTCATTTAGCTGACATATTAAGAAATCATAGAGATACTTACCAATTTTTCCGTTGGCTCAACGGCAAGTTCAATGGTGATTTATTCCCAGGTAAAGGTGCTACCGAAGAAGAACGTGAAGCTGAATGGCAAACAGAAGAACAAAAAGTTAAACAACCTCATCTAAATATACTTGCTGATTTTGTCAATGGTGATGTAGACATTGAAACTGGACAATTAAGTCTATGGCCATACTACCATTTTGACGTTATACCTTTAGAGTTTATTAGCAGTATATATGAGGAGTTTGTTAGTAAAGAATCTGGCACAGGAGTTCATTACACACCAGAACATATAGTTGACTTTGTACTAGATGGTGTTTTACCTTGGGATAGTCGGGAATGGGATATCAAGATTCTTGATCCTGCTTGTGGTTCAGGAATTTTTCTAGTTAAAGCATTCCAACGTTTAATTCATAGATGGGAACAAGCTCATCCAAAAACAATTCAGCCAAGTGATTTAAAATATTTACTAGAAAATAATTTATTTGGTGTTGATGTAGATGCACAAGCAGTAAGAGTAGCATCTTTTAGTCTTTATTTAACCATGCTTGATAAAGTTGAACCTCAATATTATTGGGAGAATGAGTTTCGCTTTCCTAGATTACGTGAACGTCAATTAATTGCTGCTGATTTTTTTCAAGAAGATAAAGAAGGTTTTCGTTCTGTTGAAGATGCTGCTAAATATGATTTAGTTGTTGGTAATGCACCCTGGGGTAAAAATTCTATAAAGAAATCTTTATACATAGATTCTTGGAAAAATAGACCTGAAAATCGGAATAAATGGAATACTTCTTATGGTAATATTGGCCTTTTCTTTCTACCAAAAGCTGCTGCTTTAACTAAATTGGGTGGGCAAATCGCAATGATGCAACCTGCAATGGCTTTGATTTTTAATCAAAGTAAACCTGCTCAGATATTCCGTAATACTCTCTTTTCAGATTTCAAAATAGAAGAAATAGTTAATTTGTCTGCATTACGTTTTGGACTTTTTAAAGATGCTATTTCTCCAACTTGTATCATTACTATGTCAGCAATACCTCCTGATGGTGAGCCTTTGACATACATTTGTCCCAAGCCCGTTATGACAAATGAGGATGACTATCATATAGTAATTGAGCCAGATTATATTAATATAATTTACCCACAAGAGGCAATAACAGATCCATTAGTTTGGACAGCTTTAATGTGGGGAGGAAGACGCGATCTGAATCTTGTTAGGAGATTAAGTAGATTTAATAATCTTACACAATTAGAGAATAATAATATTGCTATTACTAGTCAGGGAATAATTAGAGGTACTAATAAACAAAGGTATAATCATCTTTTAAATAGACGAATTTTAGAAACGAAAAATTTCCCAAAAAATAAACTTATTCGTATTAATAAAAATGATTTTCCTATTAATCAAGATCCCTACGCTGAACGAGGAAGATCAACAAAAATAGATGCTTTCAATTTACCACAATTAATAATCAAGCAAAGCTGGCTAGTAGAAAATAAACGATTTAGAGCAGAACTAACTGAATTAGATGGAACTAATGAAGGAATTATTTGCTCTGGTAGCTATGTCAGTGTACACGTTGCCGAAGAAAACTCTTTAATATTAGAAGCAGCTTGTCTGAGCTACAAAAGTAAATTAGCTGTCTATTATCTACTACTTTCAAATGGTCGTTTTGCATCATATATTCCTGAAATAAAACCAAGGGATTTACTGCGTGTGCCAATACCTAAACTATCGGTAGGAGAATTACATAATATAAAAACAATTGATGATATAGATGAGCGCATACGACTAGCTTTTGAATTTAAAGATAGTGAATGGGTGCTAATTAATGATCTATTCAATTACACTCTGCCAGACTTTAAAGGAGATGGTGCTTCTCCAGGACGCAAAAGAACTCACCGTATAGATAATAGTCAATCTCAGAATAATACTGAACCTGAACTTACAGCATATTGTGAGTATTTCTTGCGAGTTCTTAAAGCAGGATTTGGACAAGATAAACAAGTTTGCGCCACCATATTTCAGGAACAAACTAACACTCTTCTTCCTATTCGCTTAGTGGCTATTTATCTTAATAAGCCTGATTCTGAAGGTGTTCATATTAAACATATTGACTCGGCTGTTTTAATGGAACGCTTGGAAAACTTAAATAAGTTGTATCTGGAAAGAGGAAGTATAGAAGATGGTGGTATCTTTTATCAGCGTGTTGCCAGGATTTATGATTCTGTAGAATTGAAAGGGGTGAAAATTCCTACTATTTATTTGATAAAACCTGACAAAATTCGTTATTGGACTCGCTCTATGGCTTTAAGAGATGCTGATGAAGTGGCCGCAGATATTATGACGTGGCGGACAACATTTGATAAAAAATCGTAGCTTATAGAGGAGTCATATAATGGTTAGAAGAGGTAAAACAATTCCAGAATTGCGCTGGAAAGATACACCGGACTTTGTTGAAGTAGCAAAAGGTTGGAGCAATGATGCAATAAAAGTTCTCGTCAAACTTGTCTGGGAAGGATATGATTTGCTGGTTTCTGAAATTCTATCACAAATTAATTGTGATGAAGCAAAGGAGCAGCTAGAAAGAAGCATCACTCAATCTCTTGAGCGCAAAATTCGTAAAAAGATGACGGGAGATGAGCCATTTGATGTTCAACATGAAGTTTACGAAATAGAAAGTAGTCAATCAGCACAAGCACAACCACCACAATATGATATTGCATTTTATCTAATCTCTAATGAGAGGATTATCTGGCCTTTAGAAGCTAAGGTTTTGAAATCAGATGGGGCAGTAGGTGAATATATAAAAGAGATAAAAGACAACTTTATAACTTGCCGATATGCACCCTTTTCTAGTCAAGGAGGAATGCTAGGTTATCTTTTTTCTGGTGATCCTAACAAAGTTTTTAGCAATATTGAAACCAAAGTACCATGCACATTAAATGATCATCCATATTTCCCAAAACGTGACCACAAAACCTCAGATCACCAGCGATTAGTTCCTCCGGGAAAATCATATCCTGCTGAATTTCGCTGTCACCATTTACTATTAAAAATAATTGCTACAGCTACTAATAATATACCTTCAGTATAATCAATTCAAAACTTACTCAAATACCCTTATCTAATTTGTGAATCAAAGTTAAAAGCACTGTGACTGCTGTTAATAGCAAAATCCCTCCCATAGTTATTGCAATGACAGGGGTTAAGCGATTTTGAATAATATAACAATTATTTTGTTAAATTGACAAATAATTAGTTAATGTACAATTCCCTATTCCCTATGACCTAAATAACAATGACAATCCGGTCTTTCAATCAACGAACCGACTAAAGCATTTAAAGCCACAGCCGCTAATAATCCACCACCAAGGGTTCCGATAGTAGTAATATATTCCACGCTCGAATGCATTAATCGACGTTTGGCTGCTGGAGCGTGACTAAAACCGATAGGCATTGCGATAATCAAAGATGGTTTTAATTGACCTTGTTCTATAAGTTCTAAGGCTGACATTAACACTGACGGTGCATAACCAATCACTAAAATACACCCCGGTTTTAGCTGCTTTAACTTATCGAACCATTCTTGATTTTGCCAAAACTTTCTTTCTGCTTCATCAACGCTGTGAATATGAGGGTCGTCAATTAAAGTATTGACTCTTGCACCTAAATGTGCTATCCGTGTATGATCGATCGCCGCTACAACTGGGGAAACATCAGCGACAATTTCGCAATCAGCTTTGAGGTTGTGTCTTGCCGAAATTATGGCACCTTTACTTAATTTGACAAAATTTACCAGACTGACATCGCCACAAGCAAACACCAACTTGGAAAGTAAATCCCTTTCAATTTCGTTTTTCTTTGATAAATCCGGTAATATTTTTTGCAGTGACTCGCTCAAATCTTCAGGCTGAAAGTTACGCGCTGCATCCAAACCATCCCAAAGTTGTTCTAAATCTTGCAATCCAAAAGCTGATTCTATTTCTACCTTTTTTAATTGTTCTAAAGCCTGTAATTGGGTATCCTGGCAATCTTTATCCCGATCTAAAAATTCTTCCAAAGCCGACGCTGTTTGTCGCAACCGCGCTAGCTGTTCTGTCACCGAATTGTACTGTTGCTGCAACTGGTCAGCCAAAGCATCGAAACTCATCACCTCCGGAGAATCCAACAACTCGCGAATATCTTCTAGTTGAAAACCCTGAGATTTCAACGCCAAAATGCGCCGTAATTGCTGCACATCAGCATCAGTATACAGACGATAATTCCCGGAGGAACGTGTTGCTTCTGGTAGTAACCCCAACTGGTGATAATGCCTAACCATCCTGGGAGTTAAACCACCGCCAACAATGAGCGTAAGTTGTTTGATTGTTAGGTGTTTGCTAGTCATTTCTGTATTTTAACTGAAATGATGAATTGGGGAATTGGTAATTGACTCGTTCCCAGCCTAACTCGTTCCCAGCCTCCAGGCTGGGAATGCATTTCCAGAGGCTCCGCCTCTCTTTAATGCTTCCGAAGGCAGAACCTTCTATAATGGTTTCCCAGCCGGAGTCTGGGAACCAGTATTACAGGTTTACAAAATAAAGGGCGGGCAAGATGCCCACCCCGCAAGAGTTATTTTATTTCTAAAAGCATTTCCCCATGCCCAATTTTAATTAATGATGATGGTGATGATGATGAGTAGCTTGCGTGCGATTAACAACTGCTGCTTCTTCTGACAATAAATCTTCGATATGAGAATTTGCCCATTCAGCAGCCATAATCATAAATTCATGATGCTCGTTGACGCAATCCATCTGAATGCAGTTGAGATTTTTGTGCTTTTTCTCAAGGTTATGAATAATGTGATGTACGTCTAAGAGAGTTTCGTGATTTTCGGTAGCAAAGCCGATAGGCATAAATACTAATGCTTTTGCACCTATTTGAATCAAGTTTTTAGCCGCTTGCTCTGCGTTGGGTTGAGTCCATTCAATCAAAGGTGTATCGTGATTGAGCCAACCAACCGAGATTAAGGGATAGCGGTTGATTAATTCTTCGCGGACTAAATCGTAAAGTATCTGAGATTCGGTAATTCCGGAAGTGAATCCTTTAGCTTTGTGAGGACAACCGTGATTCATCAACACGATACCAATTTCCGAAGGGAGATAAGCGTTAGCTAATTCGGCAGATATCTTTTGTTCTACAAGTTTCGCCATCAACTTGACGTATTTGGGTTCGTTGTAGAAAGAAGGAATGTAGCGCTGTGCTTTTACCCAATGCTCGCTACCATTGGATGTTTCGGATAAAGCATTATTAACTTGCTCTAAAGCGATACCGCTGGTGAAGATGGAATCGACTACTAGTAAAGGATAAATCAGAAGTTTATCAAAGCCCTGATTGTGTATTTCTGCTAAAACCTGATTGGGAAGGTGAGGAGCGCAGAAGTTGAAAGCCTTGAAAACCTGTACTTTGTCGCCCCATTTTTCCTGCAATTGTTGTTCAATTCCAGCACGTTGCTTTTCAAAGATGGCGTTGTGGGGTGAAACGAAATTATTGTGTGTATGTCCCCATTCGTGAAGATCGAATATCGCTAGCATCTTTGCTAGAGGCGGATAAATCCAGGTTGGTACTGGCGCGAACTTTGCTGTAAGTAGATTTAAAGCTTGCTCGTTATAGTTGGCAAAATCTTCGTAACTTTCTACTTCACCGTAGCCCATAAGTAATACGGCAACTCGGTTCTGTTCTGGTAGATGCTCTTTGGTATATTCGACTTTTTCTGGTGTAGCTACCACAATTAATTCCTCTATGCAACCTAGATAGAACGTTATATTTTTCCAGTATAGGTAATTATCCCCTACTAGGGGATGAGATGCCTAAAATTATATATTTAGATTTTTAATTACATAACCCTTTATTTTTCGATAGAAAAGTTTACTTTTTGTTTTGAGAGGGAATAGGGAATGGGGAATGGGGAATAGGAAATGGGGAGTGC
Source organism: Rivularia sp. UHCC 0363 (assembly GCF_034931125.1). Lineage (NCBI taxonomy): Bacteria > Bacillati > Cyanobacteriota > Cyanophyceae > Nostocales > Rivulariaceae > Rivularia > Rivularia sp. UHCC 0363. The sequence goes on from NZ_JAYGHM010000002.1 coordinate 20,354, forward strand.
GGAATGGGGAGTGCGGAATAGGGAATGGGGAATGGGGAATAGGAAATGGGGAGTGGGAAACTACACTTTTACGAAAAACCGGGCTTTTGCATTATTCCTATAAACTATAAAAACAATAAAAAATAATCAAAAATACTTGTTGGTAGTTTGTGGATACTTGTTTTCTAAGTATTTTTCGATTACAAAGTTATATTATTGACTGTTGAAACTGTTAAACGGTTGATTTGTCAATCAGTCAGCTAAAAACCGATGAACATAATTATTTGTCCTGGAATTCACGAATCAAGCTTGACTCAAAGCTTTGTTAGAGGTTTATTAGAAGCAGTTTCTGATGACCTAAATAATCATGACTCAGTAAATATACTTGAATTTAGGGCAAATAATCTATCTGCTTTATCAGGATTTCATATTTGGCAGTTTTTACACGAAAACTTGGGAGATAAGCTAGAATCACCTCTTGTGTTCATCAGTTTTAGTGCTGGTGTCGTAGGAGCGATCGCGGCTGCAAATTTGTGGCAGATTTGCGGAGGTAATGTTAAGGCTTTTATTGCTATAGATGGATGGATGGTACCTACGATCGGTAATTTTCCGATCTATCGGATGAGTCATGATTACTTCACTCACTGGAGTTCTTGTTTGCTCGGTAGCGGTAATAATAACTTTTACGCACAACCCGCAGTAGACCATTTAGAAATGTGGCGATCGCCATCAACTGTCGAAGGATATTGGGTAAGTTCACCATCCGAAGAATCTTTGACATCCCTGAGTGCAGCGGAATTTATCAAAAATATTATTTAAACGTTATGAAGTTAATTAGTCCGGAAATGCTCGAAGAGGAACGGGAGGAGAATTTATAAGTTAGGAGTTAAGAGTGAGGAGTTAGGAATTAAAAATCAAATTTATAACTCTTATTTAATGTGAATTGATTGCTAAGACTACTATCGTTACGTTGATAATTCTAAAACATATAACTCCTAACCTGTAACCCATAACTCCTAACTTTTAACTCCTAACTTTTAACTCCTAACTTACTTTTAACCCCTATTGAAAGAATGTTTCCAACTGAACCTGCTGCTGTAAATAAAGGATTTGGTGCGGTACTCAAAAACCGTAATTTCATGCTGGTCTGGATCGGACAAATTATATGTCAGCTAGCAGACAAAATCTTTTTTGTATTAACAATTGCACTGCTCGAAAAGTACCCGCTTGCAGTAGGAGTAGTTGAAGATGGTAGACGTGCGGATTTGTATCTCGCGTTTACTTTACCGGCGATTCTACTTGGCTCGTTTGGTGGTATTATTGTTGACCGCTTCCCTAAAAAGCCGATTATGATTGGTTCGGATTTAATGCGGGGACTTCTGACGATCGCAATTCCATTTTTACCAAGAGAATTTGTGATTTTATTAGCAATCACTTTTGCTAACTCTGTAATTGTGCAATTTTTCGCGCCAGCAGAGCAAGCAGCTGTACCAATTTTGGTGGAGCGAGAAAATTTGATGGCTGCTAATGCACTATTTACAAGTACTATGATGGGCGCTATCATAATAGGCTTTGCTGTAGGCGACCCTTTATTAAATTTAGGTAAAAGCTGGCTGGGAGAAAGATACGGACAGGAATTTATTGTCGGTGGGTTATATCTAATCTCTACACTAATTAAAGTACCGATAAAGTTAAAAAAACAAAAGTCTACTGTTGAAAGAGAAAAAGTTAATCCGTTAAAAGAATTTAAAGATTGTTTACGCTATCTAAAGAAAAAGCGTTTAATCATGAACGCAATGGTGCAATTGACTGCACTGTATTGTGTTTTTGCTGCCTTAGTTGCATTGTCGATTAGATTGGCGCAAAAATTCGGTTTACAAGAAAAACAATTTGGTTTTTTCCTAGCAGCAGCAGGTGTCGGAATGGTTTTAGGTGCCGGTATTTTAGGTCATTGGGGTGAAAGATTCCATCACAAACCTTTACCTTTATTCGGCTTTTTAAGTATGGCATTTGTGTTAGGGGTATTTACATTTATTCGTAATTTACCTTTAGCTTTAGCATTAAGTGTTTTATTAGGTCTTGGTGCAGCTTTAATTGCGGTACCGATGCAAACATTAATCCAGCAGCAAACACCTCCAGATATGCACGGGAAGATATTCGGTTTTCAAAATCATGCTGTCAATATTGCCTTAACAGCACCACTTTTAATTACTGAAAGATTGACGAATTATTTTGGTTTGCGAAACGTTCTTGTAGGAATGAGCATTATAGTTGCCACTATTGGTGTTTGGGCTTGGCATAATACCCGTAAAGTTTTGAAAGATGTGATTTAATTTGGGGAATTGAGAAAGAAGAATTTATTAGTTTTTAGTTAAGTTGTATATTATGCGTGTAAGTATAAATTACAGTTTATATCTAAACGTAAAGCAATATATATCACAATTACATTTTCATAGAGTACTAGTTTAAATTGAATACACTGGCGGAACCTCACCCCCTTCCCCTCTCCTTGGTAAGGAGAGGGGAGCAATACGGCGGTTTAGTTAGAATTAAGACCAACTATCCCACTCGTGCCAAGTGAAATGTGGTAATTAATATATACAAGTAAAATTCCCAACACTTAGCCAATGCCAGAAATTCAAACTCCAGAAAAAATTTGGATTATTACCGAAGATACATCCTCAATACCAATTCAAGACGATAACCAAGGTAGTCGTGATGGAAGTCGCGATACTGGAGGCAGAATTGGTGGAGGAGATGCGGGAGATATAGTTATAAGAAAAGGTAAAGAAGGAATAGTTATTGCTAAAAGAAAACCTGTAGAGGTAGCAAGGCTTAAAGAAGAGATGAAGGGCTTTTTGCAAGCGATGAGAGAAATGCTTGATGAAGCAGATGAGCCAAGTTCTAAAATGCAGCTTGATGAAGTCGAGTTGTCGGTGGAAATTAATGGGGAAGGACAAATTAGCTTGTTGGGAATTGGTGGTGGAAAGGCTGGAGGTAAAGGTGCAATGACTTTTAAGTTTAAGCGGAAGTAAAGGCGGATAATTGGAACGCAAGATGGGAAAAAATTGGGCGATCGCGATCGGCATTAACAACTACGATAATCTCCAACCGCTCAAATATGCTCAGCGAGATGCTGAGGTGATGCAGCATTGGTTTGAGGAAGCCGGATTTGATGAAGTTTTTCTGTTTACCGAAAATTCTCCTAAGATTCCCGCTAACCCTGCGATCGCAACTCAACCTACCCACGCTCGTTTTTTGCGATTTTTAAATGTTCAGTTTGAAGAACCTTTATTGCAACCAGAAGATAATCTCTGGTTTTTCTTTGCTGGGCATGGTATTAGATTTAAAGACCAAGATTATTTGATGTTCTTGGATAGCGACCCTCAAGCGGTGGATAAAACTGCAATCTCGGTTGACTATGTAGTGCAAAGATTGCGTCGCTGCGGTGCCGATAATGTAGTTTTGTTAATTGATGCTTGTCGTGACGAAGGTAGTCGCAGTGGGTTGGGAATTGGGGGAGAACATAAGGGAGTAATTACTTTTTATTCCTGTACTGCGAATCAACCTTCTTGGGAAATTGATGAGTTGCAGCATGGTGCGTTTACTCATACGCTGTTAGAAGGTTTGCAGTTACAGGGTGAGTTTAATTGCGCTACGGTTGAGCGTCTTGACCAATATTTACGTCATAATGTCCCGGAGGTAAATTCTAGATATGGGAAAAAGCTACAGAATCCTTATTTAAAAGCAGAACCACCTTACAAGATGTATTTTATCTTGTTAAAGCAAGTTGCAAGACTTCAAGATGTGCTTTTGTTGAAGAATCAAGCATATCAAGCTGAAAACAAAGATTTGTTGTTAGCAAAGCAATTGTGGAAAAGAGTTGTAGCTGCTGTGGGTTATGACTCAGAGGCTTTTGATGCGATTGAAAGGATTGCTGTATGTATTAATCGTAGTGGGAGAGATGTTATTAATCCTAGTGAGCAATATGCTGTAGTTAACCCTAGCGAGCAAGATGCTGTCCTTACGGACACGCTACGCGAACGCACTACAACAAATTCCAAACCCAATATTTCAATTACTCAGCCAGTAACTTCGTCACGAGAAGACATATCAACTCAAGAAACTCAGCTACCAACTTTCCAATTTGATGTAATAACGGTAAATAAACAAGGTGAGGAAGTTAACCGAGAAAAACGCCGAGCCGAATATTTTTCTGAAGATTTAGGAGATGGTGTCAACTTGGATATGGTTTACATCCCTACTGGTAAATTTATGATGGGTTCGCCAGAAGGGCAAGGAAATAACAAAGAAAAACCGCAACATGAAGTAACTGTTCCAGAAATTTTCATGGGTAAATACCCTGTGACTCAAGCACAATGGCGAAAAATTGCTGTTTTACCTAAAATTAACCGTGATTTAGAAACAAATCCATCTATGTCTAGACGAGACAACTGTCCTGTCGAATACGTTTCTTGGGACGATACGGTTGAATTTTGTGCCAGATTATCAAAGCATACGGGTAAGCAATATCGTCTTCCCAGTGAAGCAGAATGGGAATATGCTTGTCGTGGTGGTACTACTGCTACTACTACATTTCATTTTGGCGAAACTATTACTGGTCAATTAGCAAATTACAATGCAAGCAAAACTTTTGTTGATGAACCTAAAGAAGAATATCGTGAACAAACCACTCCAGTAGGACACTTTCCGCCTAACGCTTTTGGTTTATACGATATGCACGGGAACGTTTGGGAATGGTGTCTTGATAATTGGCATGATAACTATGATGGAGCGCCGATAGATGGTAGTGCATGGATAGATAGTGATAATTCTTCTAAAGTACTGCGGGGCGGTTCTTGGGTCAACTATCCTGTACTCTGCCGTTCTGCGTCTCGCTACTTCTATTATTCCCGCGATTTCAATGTCAACATTATTGGTTTTCGTGTGGTGTGTGCCGTCGGGAGGATTCTTCAGTAGCCCTTTATACTTTTCCTCTTTTTTCTTTACCCTTCCTTTTCTGTCGCCTCAAGGCGACTCGATTTTTTAAAATAAAGTTAGTAGGTTGTGTTAGACACGAAAACCTAATTTTGTTTGTAATAAAAATCTTTATTTATCGTGTCGTAACCCAATATTAACTAGCGAATATTTCACAATACTATCCACAATCATGATGTTGGGTTACGGTTCAAATATAGATTATTTGTTTACAACTAATTTCCGGTGAACCTAACCCAACCTACAAACTCCGGCACCCCTCTCCTTACCAAGGAGAGGGGAAGGGGGTGAGCTCAATTCAACGAACTCGACACCAAAACCTGCTTTAATGTCTGCAATAATTCATGCTCGTTATAAGGTTTCGATAAATACACTTCTGCACCTAACTGAATTGCCAACTGTCGATATTTCTCGCTGGTGCGGGAACTCAACATAATCACGGGTATCTGTTGCAAATGACTGTGAGATTTTAACCGAATCAAAAAGTTATAACCGTCCAAACGAGGCATTTCAATATCACAAATTATCCCTTTTACCTGCAAACCACTTTGCAATTTAAAAAGTGCGTCTTGTCCGTCTTTAGCTTGTTCTACAAAATATCCGGCTTTTTCCAAAGTCAGTGCTAAAAAGCGCCGCACGTTTATGGAATCATCTACTATTAATATGCTATTTTCCTGATTTTTAACTGTTGGGGAATAAGTAGGAGAAATTCGAGATATCTGATTAAAAGTATCTTTTTTCGCAATTAAATCTAATAGCTGTGCGGGATTTAATAAGGGAACGATACGACCATTATTTAAAATTGTACAGTTATTAAAGCATTCTGGTAACGGAATACTGCCTTCTACGCGACGCAAAGAAACTTCTTGCTCGTCCCAACAGCGGTCTGCTTGAATGGCAATTAGTTTATTCCCTGTACTAATAATTAATACAATTTTTTCTTCTAATCTCGGTGGATTTTCTAATAAAGATGATGTGGAAAGAATATTATTTAATTTGTTATTTAATTTTAAATATTGGCTGATATCAATTAACTCTACTAGAGAATCTCGCCAGTTAATTACTTCTCCATTTTGAGCGGGTAGAATCTGCTTATCTTCTAACAAGCATATTTCCTGTATTGCATCTGTAGGGAAAGCTAAAGGTATTCCGTTGCTTTCTGCTAAGACGATTCGCGCTACTGACAAAGTAAAAGGTAGCGATAGAGTAAAGGTAGTTCCTTTTCCGGGTAAGGAATCAACTGTAACTTCTCCATCAATTAATTTGAGGTTATTACGCACAACATCCATACCGACACCACGACCGGATAAGGTGGTGACTTCTTCGGAGGTACTAAATCCCGGCTCAAAAATCAGCGTTAATAAATCCTCATCGCTAGCAACCGTTAACATCTCAGTATCCAATCCCATACTTTCAGCACGGGTGCGAATTTTATCTAGAGGTATTCCGCGTCCGTCATCGCGTATGGTAATGATAGTGCGATCGCCATGATGAACGGTTTTAATTTCAATCAGTCCTTGTTCCGGTTTCCCTGCGGCAATTCTAGTTTGAGCATCTTCAATTCCGTGATCGAAAGCGTTTCTCAGCAGATGCATTAAAGGTTCGTTTAAGGCTTCTAAAATACCTCGTTCCATTAAGATATTTGCACCTTCAATTTTTAAGTTAACGTTTTTACCGTATTCTGTACTCAAATTATGCAAAGCTCTGGGTAGACGCTCCATAATATCGGAGAGCGGACGCATTCTAACTTTTGTTAGAGAATTTTGCAGTTTTCGAGATGTTTTATTGAGTAAGCGATTAACCTGATCGGTATCTTCTAAATTAAGCGTAATATCGCCGGTAATTTCTTGAATTTTAACTATATTTTCGGCTACCGTTTGAGATAGTATATGTAGCTCGCTATAGCGTTCTAATTGTAAATTATCAAATTTATGATTAACACCGAAAACCTCTTGGTTATTCTGCCATTGCCAATCTTGATATAGTTGAGAATATTTTGGTTTTAAGTTAGATAATTGTAAAGAAAATTTTTCGTAAGATAGCCGTAATTCGTGGTTTTCGCGTTCGAGATTTTTGACGCGAATATTGAGATTACGAATTAATTTACTAACTCTTTCTAACTGCAATCTTACAGTATTGCGTCCACCTGTCAGTTCTGCGAATAAATCGTTTATTTGTTCAAGTTCTCTACTAGGTACTCTAACTGTAGGTTCTTGATTTTCTTTTTTAGTGAAGTTGGTAAATTCTAAGAATGTTTCTGTACTTTCTTCTAATGTTGGAATGTTATTTGCTAAATTTAATTGTGGAATAACTGTCAATTGATCACAATCTTCGGCTTGTTCTTGATTAATTGTCGTCGGTAAATCATCTGCGTGACCCGCAAGTAACAAAGCTTGAGTTTTGCGCCACGATTGTAATCCTAATTGGGCAATTTCTTCAACTTCCACATCAGAAACAGCAGTAGATAAATGTTGAATTATCGAGGAGCAAAGTTGGACAAAAGCGGGTATTTGCAACATTTCTCCTAATCCACCCAATTGTGATGACATCATCACCATTTCTTCTCGTAAAGGAGAATCTTTTTGCTTGATTAAGGACTCTAAACGTTGCAAATAACCTTCAACTTCAGTTTTAAATAGTAAAGATATAATTTCCTGGGGATTATCTTCTGCTTGTAGAATTGTCATCGCGTCTTCAGGAGCAGGTTCTCCCAAAACATCGCGCAATTCCTCAAATACTGGGTAGCAAAAAGTAGTTATCCACTGTTCATCTACATCATGACCTACTGAAATTGATTCTACTATTTGACGCAGCCAATCAATTGCAGATAACAGTAAAGCTTGTAATGAGCTATCAAGTTCTAAGGAGTTTTTATTAGTTTTTAAAACCTTAAAAGAATCTTCAAGTAAGTGGGATAAATCGCTTAAAGGGCGAAATCCCATTATACCGGCACCACCTTTAATGGAATGAGCGGCTCTTAAGGCAGCATTGATTTTTTGTAAGTCAATTTTACGATTCGTTTTAGCTTCAATAATTACATTTTCTAGGGTGTTAAGATGCTCTGTAGCTTCTTCTAGAAACTGCATTTTTATTTCTAATTCTTTTTGTAAGGACATAGTTTAAAGGGCATTGGGGATTGAACATGGGTAGATGGTGGACTGGGGGATGGGGGGACAAGGGGACAAGGGGAAATTTAAACTACTACTCTTTTATTCCTAACTCCTAATTCCTAACTCCTAACTCCTAATTCCTAACTTTAAAAGTGTTAACAGTTGCAGCTAATTTCTCGGAAATGTTTACGGTATTTTGTAATGATGTGGAAACTTCCTGAGAGGAATTGCCAATATTTTCAGATATTTGGGCAATTCCTTTAATCAAATTAGTTACTTGTTTGGAAGTTTTTACTTGAATGACTGTAGCAGCGGAAATTGATTCGACTAACCCATCAATTTGATTGCTGATATTAACAATTTCGTTTAAGTTTTGCTTGGTATCTTCAATCAAACGAGTTTCTTCAACTACCTGAGCGACTCCTAATTCCATCGCTTTGACCACTTCAGTAGTTTCTCGCTGGATACTTGCAACAACTTCCTCAATCTCTGCGGTTGCATCACCGCTACGAGTGGCTAATACGGCAATTTCTTCGGCAATTACAGCAAATCCTTGTCCTTGTTCCCCTGCTCGTGTAGCTTCGATTCCAGCGTTGATCGCGAGTAAGTTGGTTTGCATAGCTATCTGGTTAATCGATGAGACTACATGAGAAATTTTCTGTGAAGATTCCCCTAGAAGTTTGACTTTTTTCGCGGTATCGCCTACTGTTTCGCGGAGATAATGAATATGTTCTGCGGTTAAATCAATCGCGTCACCACCCGCATTCGCGGCATGAAAAGCTTTGCTAGCAACAGATGCAGCTTTCCTAGCACCTTTCGCTACAGCTTTAATTGAAGACCTCATATCTCCTACCGCATCTAAAGTACGGTTGATTTCCAAAGCTTGCTTGTTAGTATCTATTCTCAACTTGGTGATGGCATTTTGATCATTTGCGATCGCGAGGTCATGCTGAAGGCTAATTGTGCTGTTAACTTCGGTAACTATTTCGTGTAAATTTTCAATGATGGAGTTGAAAAAGTCCGCTAGGGTGCCGATTTCCCCGGAAGTTACTTCTGCACGCACGGTTAAATCACCGCTACTTGCTGCTTCAATACTCTCGATTAGCTGCAATAGTTGCTGTTGAATTTGCCCTTCAGATAGCTGTTCGGTGGCAAAATGGCGATCGACTCGCTGTAAAGCTTCTCCTAAAATTACAGCAGATTCTTCAAATAACTGTATTTCGGATTCTTGCCAAATATGAGTTTGAGAACATTGACAAGCGATTAAATAGCCGAATAATTTATCGTTTTTAAAAACAGGTACGAGTAAAATCGATTTAATGTCTAATGTTTCTAGCTGCTTGATAGCAGAATCTTCAAAACCTGCCTGATAAATATTATTAATAGAAATAACACCTTCAAGCTGATTTGTAAAAAGATGATTGCTCAATACAGGAAAATCAAATTTTTTACCCAAAGCAGATGCTAAACCTGCAAGTCCTGATTCAGCAATAAACTTGCCTGTATGAGATGATTCTAATTTATAAATCAGCGTTCTTTGTACTTTCAAACTATGCTGAATATTCTCAACTGCTGCATTGCAAATGTCTTTATGGTTAGAATATCCAGATAAATTAATTGCCAGTTCTTGAATTGCTTGAGTTGTTTCTAAATAGCTTACCTGTTCTAAGGTCGAGCCGAACTGAATAGCTAACTGTTTTAATAAGTTAATTTCAAATGCTTGCCAAAGATGAGGTTTCCAGCAATGATGCGCTATTAAGAAGCCGAAGATCTTATTATCTTTAAAAATCGGTGTTAATAAAAACGCTTTAATTTTCAAGCGTCTCATTAACTCCAAATGTTCGGCGCTCAATCCGGCTTCATCAATATTATTTACAGCCAAAACTTCTGCTTTTGTATAAAAATCCGTCAGTTCCTTAGTAAAAGAAATATCTTCTATAGTTTCTCCAAAAGTAATTGGTAAACCTGGAGCGATTTCTTCAGCGATAACTTGTCCTTCACCCTCTTGATTACAGTGATAAACAATTACTCGGTGCGCTCCTAAAATCTGTCTAACTTCTGCAACAATTTTGTTAAATAAGTCTTCACTGTTAAGGGATTGACGAATTGAAATAATCGCATTTGAAAGTAACTTTGACTGCTCACTGTCAACTCTTTGCTGAAAAAGTAATTCTTGTAACTGTTCTACAATCAGATTAATGTTGCTACTTAAAACGGCAAACTCATCATTTCCTTTGATGGGAATGCGGCTATTAAGATTACCGTTAGCCCATTTTTTCACTGCGATATTAGCAGCATAAATCGGCAACACCAAACGACGAGCAAGAGTTGCAGCACTAATACCCGCTAGTAATGCCGCCGCAACAGTACCGATCGCTAACATTAATAATAACTGTTTCTGGGTTTCTTCTAACTGCTTAGCAGTATTTATTCCTTGAACGCTACTAACTTCTGTAGTAATAATTTGATGACCCAAATGATAAGATAATGCTGTAATCCCTGCTGTAGGTAAACTACAAATAGCAAGAGATAGCATTATAGCTTTACCGCTTAAATTAGCCTTTCCAAAAGAAATGTGTGATTTTTTGGAGGGATTATCGATGTATTCAGGGAAATTCATTCTTTGATTACGATTCATTTTTAGTTTCTTCATTATTCAGCTATTCTCAAATATTTAAAATTGAGCAAAATCTAATGTTGGAATTTTCGATAAAGTAATTTTTTATGCCTACTTTTCCTGAAGAAATAAAGATTCTAAAATAGCTTCTATATCTAACACTAAATTTAATTCATTCCCGTGCCAAAGACATCCTTCTAAATAGGGAAGTACATTAGATGCAACTCGTTCTGAAGCAGATTGAATATTGTCAGAGTTAAATCTTACCGTTCCTTTGACTTCTGGAACCATTAAACCGATGGCTTCTGCTTTGTGACGAATTACAATAATATTGCACTGTCGCAACTGATAATACGATTCCAACCCTAATATTCTCGGCAAATCGACAACCCAAATAGCTCGATTATGCCAATTCATCAATCCCAAAAACAATTCAGATATATTTGGTACTTGAGTGATTAAATCATTGCTTAATACAACTACTTCTTGAATAAGATTAACCAGAAAAACCGCAGTTGAACTTTCATTTAACTTGAATTGAAGATAACCATCTCCCAGATTGGTCTGCTGGGTTACAGATAACTTGATATCAGATGCATTCATATTTTTTTAATAAAATGTAATTTTCAATGTGGTCAGTTTATGCAAAAACGAATTTGATTGTATATAGTTATTCTCCTTAATTTATTCTCCACTTTTGAGCAATTTATTATTTTTTCTAAGTGTAAATAATCATAGATTGTCTTTGCATTACCGGATTTTTATTGAGCAGATGACGCAATTATAAACTGCTCATTCCCGACATTACTATATGAGGAGCAATCAATCACATCTACATTGTTATTTAATGCTATCTTAATAGCTTGTTTTGCCATGATAGATTTAATAATTTTGCAATCACTATTATTAAGATGATGAGTAATTAGCTCCAATTCACTTAGAGAATTCTTCGATTGTTGATACTACACCAAATGTTGAAAAACTATCTTCAACAACTCTCCTTGAGTAAAAGGTTTAGTCAAATAACCTGACGACCTAACCATTTTTGCTTTAGCGCGATCAATAAAACCTTTTCTTCCCGTCACCATAATTACAGGAACATCTTTGAAATAAGTATGTTTACGCAACAGCGAACATAATTCATAACCATCTAGATTCGGCATTTCTACATCTAGTAAAATCAAATCTGGATTCGTACAAAGAATCTGCATCAAAGCTTTTAAAGGTTCGCTAAAACCAATAACGTTAAAAAATTGTTCATCCAAAAAACATTGAATCGCGTTTAATACCGTAGGACTATCATCAATGCAAACTATGGTGTAAACCTTCTTGCGATTCTGCTGATAAAGACGCTGATGAGTCCTGTAAGAATGATTCGTCGTAGCTTGCGCTTCTTGACTACTTATGGGATTACCTGGTTTTGGTAGCGGTTGTTGAGTTGGTATCTTGTTTTGTGATACCTGATTTAAATATTGAGAAGGAGGATTTACGATAACTTGATCGCTTCTATCTTGATTATCTAGCTTTTGTTGACAGTTTTCGATTAATAAATTTACATCGAGAGTACAAAATTTAGGCATATTTACCATAAAAGTTTCTGTCGTAAATTCGTAGCTCCCTTCCTTTACAGCAATAAATGAACTTAGAACTTCAAACGCTAATTCTTTAATTATTAGTTTAGCTTGTGCAGCAGTAATGAACTTCTGATCTACTAACCAGCAAATAGCTAAATAATCCGGATTAAGTATTGCCTGATTATCAATACTTTTCTGAAATATTACTCGTAACTGTTGATATACTTTTTTTTGAGCAAGTGCGGGAATTTGCTTACTATACTGCTGCAATTTTGTATAAAGCAAATTAAACATCTTATCCGCACGGGAAGCATAAATTAACTTACCTTCCTTAAAATCAAACGACCAAGAATCTGATGCACTAAAAACCTGTAAACATCCAGTAACTGGGTTGCTAGTGATTTTTTGAAGTAGCGCAACCGGCTGTATTTTCTGAAAAAATCTGTATCTACTAATAGGAAGTATTTTCATTGAAGTGGCTTTAGATTTACTACAGAGATACCGCGAAAATTAACGTAGGTTTGTTTTTCTTTGATTGCTCGCAAAGACAATATTAAAGCATATTGTTTGTATATTTTGCTAATCTTTAAGATGTAATTTATCGGAGCTTACATAAACATCTTGCAGCGATACTATGTAAAGATTAGCGGTAACTAACTCATAAAAACGCAATTTTTATAAGCGTCAACAAACAACGTTGTATTGCATAATTAATAGTCATCATGGACGGCTAATTACAAAGAACCATTTACTGACAGCACAACCAGCATAGAAAGCGTCAGTTAGGTGGTAGATGGCAAGCAACTAACTTAATAATCTTTAGATTAATCTAATTTAACAGAAAAAGTAAAAGATTTGTGAAAGTTAAGTTAGGGAAGTAAAGTTAATATTAAAACCATTTTTTGCGAATGGCAAATGTTTTTTACAAACAATTATTTTCTCTATTTCAAGTTCTTATACTTAAAGATTTATTTCTGTAGAAGTGATTACAGTTTGCTTGTATCTTTATAAAAAAATAATTTAAGTGGAAATATTAGATTTTTTTCCGGATATTAATATTTTGGAATCCGGTTTGATTATTGAAACAATTCGTTAAGTTCCGGAACGGGGAATAGGGAACAAAAATTGTTGTATAGCCTATTATAAGTACATACACCTCGATTGTTGTAAATAGACAAGCAAATATTCCTACTACTTTTTTACTGCTTGCGATCTTGGTGTAAATTTAATACTTAAAAGTCTTATTTAATATTTTGCGTTATTTGATTTAATTTAGTAGCTGTTTCTTCTGGCTTACCATTAATCGGAAAAACTAGAATATTTTTAATTTCTTGATTATTTACCAATTCTTTTATCCGATGAAATTGCCGATCGCTAATAGCAATACCGTGATATTTTTTAGCATAATTCAATTCTTCTGCAAAACCAGATTCGTTATAAGCCTGAATAAATATTCTATCAACTTTCCACTGCTGGTAATCAGCAGCAAAGTATTGTTTAGCCCAATAAGGATTATGATGACAAATATCGAAACTAACGGCAGGTTTAGCCTGTTTCATGGCACTTATCATATTGTTTAAAAATGTTGTTAAGTGAGTAGTACGATCAACTTTACCGGGTAAATCTGCATGATAACCTAGATAATCGTCCCATTGAACTGCATCTATTTGGGGATATTTTTTGACAAATTCGACTAATATCTCTTTAAAGAAATCAGCAACTTCAGGACTCTCTACATCAAGTACGTAATGGTCGATTCCTGTATAAGTTTTGTCGATACCGGGGACAATCCATCTTCGGGAAATAGCTAAATCAAATACTGGACTATTTTTATCGATTTTAATTCCCTTTTCAAAATAAGCATGAACCTGCATTCCCTGCTTATGTGCTTCATCTATTAACCAATCTAACCATTTGTCTTCAAACAAATTAGGGCAACTTTTAAAGCCTAAAGTTTGTTGCATGACTTCGCTTTTATACATCGTACAAGCATTACCCCAGACACCATGAATAATTGTATTAAATCCGCGATCGCGATAATATCGAACTCGTTCACGAATCATTTTTTCACTGGCATTATTGGTGATGTTATAACGACTTAAATAAATTCCTCTAATTTGTTTTTTCTCCCAAGGTGTCTGAGGTGATGGTGTGATCGGTTTATTTATAGCTTCTACTTTTGGACTTGGTGATATTAGAATAGGAGTTGAAAGAGGAGTTATTTTTTTAGGGGTCAAAGAGCTTGGAGTTTGATTCGCAGAAACAAAAGGAATATTTAGTTGTTGATTGTCACGTAAAATCTTGCTAATACCCAAACTATCTCTTTGGGTAAATAACCAATAGCCACTTCCTAAAATAAGTAATATTACAGATATAGGAATATTTAAGCATCCGCACCCGCTTGGCTGTTTATTTTTACGCGACATAGTAATATTGATAATTCCCCGACAACGACTCAGTTTAATTCATAACTTCAAATCCGCCATTAGCAAATTCCGAAAAGAAGTAAAATGAGTATTATTTAGAATAGTAATAAAATTTACAAGCGAATAGGCTGCCCAATCTGCGGTTTCATCGACCCACAATATACCTAGATTCGGAGTAAATTAGATTTGTGGCACGAATAACATTAAAATTGTATAAATAATTGATTCTTTATTTTGTAATTAATATATGCCTCCTCGTTGGCCCCGTAAACCAGACCGTAAAAACGACCCAGCGTTCCGTAAATTAGATGACAGAATGAATTTTGCCGTTCATGTGGCGATATTTGCTCTATTTAATTCCAGTTTGTGGTTTTTTCACAATTTTCTTGTCACTAATTGGGAATGGTTGCCCATTTTCACACTGAGTTGGTTGGGAATATTGCTCTCACATCTAATTTATATTTTGGCGATCGCAGATTATTCGGATACTCCATCAAAATCTACCTGAAGATGGATTATCAAAGCTAGGGCGATTGTAACTTGTGGTGGTAGAGTTATTTTGAGGATTTCAACATAATTCTATAGGACTTGTTTTTAGGCTATGAGTAACAACGCAGAATTCATGGAAGCCCTAGCCGCCGAAATTGGCGAAAATGTCTATATTGATATCGCTAAATGGCATCTTTATTTGTCGGATGCCAAATTGCATACAATGGTGGCCGAACAACTTTATCCTTTAATAACTTCTGATAAATCCGTTGATGAAGAAGATGTGATTCATGTTTTACAATCTATCCCCATAAAAGTTGGTGGTGGGAAGCATGAAATACCTTTAATCAATTTGGTACCAACGCAGTGTCAAGTAAATCTTGTCGATATCTTAGAAAAGTATCAGCAGGAAATGTAATTTACATAGTTTTCGGTGGTTAAATTATGGCATAAAAACTATAAATAACTTTTTAAAAGGAGGGAAAATGACCGCTTATAAATTTCACGATGGATACTCTTTAGCGGAAATTACCGACCAGCTCGGAAAACAAGCTTTAAAATTAGGTTTAATTCCAAGTTTTACAGTACGTTTTTTTCCCGATAGTAGAGAATATTTTATCTCTCATGATGATAAATCGGAAGCATTAACACCAGAGGAAGCTTATTTGCATTTTAAGAAATTAGTGGAAACTAATAATTAAACCTCAGCCATTAAAATCGGCTATAGCTGTTAAAAACCTCTCTCCTGAGAAAGAAAAATAATGGGAGGGAGGTTCATTATTCAACTAACTTTCGGGCAAATTCTATCGCTTCGTCAGATGTAGCAATCTTACCTTCGATTTGTGCTATTGCAATTTCTGTGAGCAGTTTACCGATCAATGGTGACGAAGACAAGTTTAATGATGATATAATATGTATCCCACTTATCAATTGAGTGGGATGTGCAACCGGATCATCAGGGCTTAAGTAGCGGGCTAGCAAGGATGCGTATGTTTGTAGCGGTTTGTCTTCGGATATCTCAGCTACATTGCCATAAGCTACTGCTAAAACAGCTGTAGTCGGAAATACGCAACCCGCTTCCCGGAATAAAAAGTATTGCTCTCTCAAAGACATTGAGGATACGTTGAGCTTGGGAAATACTCTCAATGCAGTTGTTACGGCTTGAACTTCGGCTTTACTGTAGGTAAGCTGTTCTAGCTCTACTTCCGCAATTTCTGGGTTAGGATTAACTAAAAAACATAGTTTTGCTATACCTAACCAAGTTGTTTTGACTGTATTTCTAACATATTGTTGTAGTATTTCTTTTAACACTGGAAAATCTTCCGCGAATTGAGAAGCAACTCGATCAACTTGTGTAAGTAGAAGACAACTTTGCGATGTAGCGTCTTTAAAAAAAGATTTTAATAAGCCATCTTGAATAGCTTTAATTAACCAAGGTGTACCTTGAGGATTCGCTAACATATATCCTAATTCCACTCGTATTCGCTCAGAAGCAACTTTGTTGAGATGGGAAGCCAAAGAGCGAATTGTTGAATGTGTTTCTGCTTCGATAGTAAAACCTAACTGTGCGGCTTGACGATATCCTCGCATCAAGCGTAAAGGGTCATCTTGCAAATTTGCAGGTGATATCATCCGTAAAATACCCTTTGCTAAATCTGCACCACCTTGTAGCGGATCGATGATTTCTTGGGTATGAATATTGTAGGCGATCGCATTTATGGTAAAGTCTCTTCTACACAAGTCGGTTTCTACAGAATCACCTGCTTGTTGAGCAATATCAACGGTAGCATGGGGAAAAACTACCCGCGCAATTTGCCGTTGCTCGTCGAGTAAAACAAAACCAGCTTGGTGATGTTTTGCGATTTTACGAGCTACATTCACCGCTTCTGAAGGTAAAATAAAATCTAAATCTAGATAATCCCGTTTTCTTCCCAAAATAGCATCCCGTACTGCACCACCCACTAAATAAGCCGGTTTCGGCAATAATTCCAGATTAAAAGGTAAAGATTCCGGAGTAAATTTAGACAGAATTGAACCGTACATTGTAATAAAAATAAACTCAAAGGCTAGGCAACATTAGTGTGGCTGATCGCTAGAATAAAAACAAAGTGATAAAACTATAAGTTGGTTTTAATATGTGTATTTGTGTAAATTGTCATTATGTAGACCGCTGTGCTACCTACAATGCAGTAGAAACACAGCACCAACAACCTCATTTAACTTTATCTCCAACCTTTGACCCCAACGAACCCAGTATAAACGTAAATATCCGCACCGAAGGCGAAATCATTGAAATGGAATGGGACGTGGTAGGATGCTTAAGTTTCAAAGAAGAAAAAGGTAAATGGTCTAAATTACGTCCCGGTGAATTGGTTCCCACCTAACAGTTATCAGTTATCAGTGAGCAGTGAACAGTGAAAATCACAACCCGCGCAGGCGGGTTTTGCTTATGTAGCAGCGGTTTCAACCGCCGGATAACTTTATTCCCAATGCCCAATCCCCAATGCCCAAAATGAAACAATACGGCTTTGCGCTACACACCACAACTCCCGAATTAGGTTTAGCTATCAGTAATTTTGCTGATGATTCGCGTTCTAATGTATGGAAATTAGACCGTAATATTTCTAATTTGATGCATCAATATTTGATGGAATTTATCAAACCTCAAACTTGGGCTGATATAGCGTTTGTTAGTGTAGCGAAGGGACCGGGAGGGTTTACGGGAACTCGTATTGGACTTGTGGCTGCTCGTACTTTGGGACAACAGTTGAATATTCCGGTGTTCGCGATTTCTACTCTGGCTGCATTTGCTTGGGAAAACCGAAGTAACGATGATACTTTTATCGCCGTCCAAATGCCAGCGCAACGAGGGATGATTTTTGCGGCGATTTATCAAATTACACCGGATGGTAATGGACTTACTGCTGTAATGCCGGATATGATAATAACCCCGGAAGCTTGGCGAGAAAAGTTAGCCGATTGGAACGAAAATTATCAACTTGTGGAAGCTAACTCTGGATTAGCTGCAACGGTGACAAGTATGCTGCAATTAGCGTATTTGGATTGGCAACAAGGGAAACGTCCGGATTGGACTCAAGCCTTACCTTTTTACGGGCAACATCCGGTTGATGGGTAATTGCGAATTTATCAAGATTTATTTATGATTTGATTGGCTTCACTTACATCAGCCTTACGAGTGCGTCGATTAAATAAACAAAGCATTTTTCCTATACGATTATTCATATGCGGTTGAGGATAATTACCTTTGACAAGCAAAGCATCATATCCTACATCATCACTAAACGTGATTATTTCTCCAGCGGAGCGAGCATTTCGTAAACCGCTCACTCGAATACAGCTAGAGATAACTTCTTTACGATGTGTTGCCCATGCTTCCGGTGATGAAGCCGTAACATAATTAATAGTTAATCCGATTAAGAAAATACTAGCCAAGCCAACTAATGCTATTTTCTTCATTAAAAACAGTTTACTCCGGCTCAATTAACTTGAATCCCCAAGGTTTCAAAACGGCGATCGCAATTTCTCGTTCTATTCCTTCATAGGCTTCCCACTCAGATTCGGGGTCTTTGGGGTGTCCTTCACCAACATGGCCCGCAACTTTAATTACCGGAAAGCCCTCCACGCGATGACGTTCCAGCCCTCTGGGAAGGGATAACTTGACTTTGCGACCTACGAATTTAGATGTACTTTCATTAGCTACAGTTTCGCGGATTAAACAGATATCACCAGCAGTTCCCCAAGTCGTTGAATAAATGTAGAGGAACGATATATAGGTTTTGGGTTTGATGGGTCTTTTTACAACTTGCATTATCTGTAATTACTACTCATCTTATTTCTGGCAGGAGACTTCCAATTTATTGGGAGAGGAATACCAGCTCGTAATTGTGCTTGAATACTAGTTTTTAAGTGGATATAATCCCAGGAACTAGCAAACCTGTTGAGTGTCCCCTCGCCTACCTAATCCAAGATGTCCTTTCTGCAAGCACTCCTACCAACGGAGTTTAAAAATAATACGGGCTAGGGAAACACCCGTAAGTTTGTACCAGAATTAGGCTCACCGGGCTAGTCAACTCTTGCGTTGTCAAGGTTGGTCTCAACAAGCCTGCGGTTTACCGCAGGTAGTTGACCGTTCTTGATACAAGAATTTCATCCAAATAGTTATAACACTATATGTGAAAGATTTTGATTTAATTATCGTTCTAATTTTAACTTTAGATAGCCTATTTTAGGCGATCGCAGGTAAAAAATATCCGCTTTGCCTAGACTAGCAGCATTTTGAATGTTTTTGTTCTATCTTGACATCCTCCCCGGCGTAAATGCACGGGGATTCCAAGAATCACTTCTTAGACTTCCTATGCACACGAGTTGACTTGCTTAAAGGAGTTACCTCACCCAAGTATTGGTCAGTCTCTCCAGAGGCGTTAGTTCCGACGTGACCCGCCGTACTTAGACCTTTTTCGGTGGATGTTCCGCGCAGCATTCCAATCACCGAGTAAAATTTTAAGGTCTGAGCAAGACGGATTTATCCGTGGTAATGACTCTACCGAAGCCCCTAAATTTAATTTATGGGGCATTAATTACGAATTACGTTCGCGTAAGCGTCTCCCGAAGGGAGAAATTACGAATTATACTCACGGGTTCCCCAAAGTTTAAAACTTCCCGCTTTAAAACCATCTGTGAAAGTGATGTATCTGCGGTCACATGACATTGACCAACCAGTAGTTTTGTACTCAACAGAACCGTGAGTCTGCTCTTTCTTAAACTTTGGAAAACCTTTCTTCCCTGGCTTACCTTTTTTGCAATTATCATTCGCGGAGCGTGTCGTAGACAAAAACCGAGCGATTGCAGACCACGCCCTTTCCGAGTAAAGTTGCTGGTTGATTATGCCAATCAATTGATTAGATTTGCCCCTTAAGGAAATCATGAGAATTCATTAGCTGTAAAATCAATAAAGTTCTAGCATCACCAAACTAAAGCACTGCATGACATCACAGATAGCACCCTACGGTTCTTGGAAATCACCCATCACTACCGACTTAATTACCTCTACAACAATCGGACTCGGACAAATTGCAGTTGATGGCGATAATATCTACTGGAGCGAGTTACGGGCTTGGGATAAGGGACGTACTGTTGTTGTCCGACGCAACCCCGATGGTGAAACCACAGTGACACCGGATGGTTTTAATGTGCGTAGTCGGGTTCACGAGTATGGTGGTGGTTCCTATTTTGTGGCTGATGGTGTGGTTTATTTTTCTAACTTTATTGACCAGCGTCTTTATCAGCAGAAACACGGCTCCAATTCGCAACCGATTACACCAGAATTATCAATGCGTTACGGTGATGGAATTGTTGATCGCCAGCGTCAGCGGATTATTTGCGTTTGTGAAGACCATACACAACAAGGGAAAGAACCAACAAATCAAATAGTCGCGATTAATTTAACAGAAAACAGCAATCCGCAAGTTCTTGTATCGAGTAATGATTTTTATGTTTCACCTCGTCTGAGTGAGGATGGAAAATACTTAGCTTGGTTAACTTGGAATCACCCGAATATGCCTTGGGATAGCGCTGAATTATGGGTAGGTACAGTCCAAGCTGATGGCGCGATCGCCGATATGCAGAAAATTGCGGGTGGTGTGGATGAGTCTGCAAGTCAACCGGAATGGTCAAGCGATGGAACTTTATATTTTATCTGGGAAAAAACTGGCTGGTGGAATTTATATTGTTGGCGACAGGGGAAAGTAGAAAATTTGACTCCGATGTCAGCAGAATTTGGTAAGCCACAATGGGGTTTAGGTTCTTCTACATACGCAATTGAATCAACAAGCCGAATTATTTGCAGCTATACCCAGAAAGGAATTTGGTATTTAGCAAGCCTGGATTTAGATACGAAAAAACTCGATACTTTCGATTTACCCTATACGGAATTTAGCGGGATAAAAGCTACACCGGGCAAGGTTTTGTTTAACGGAGGTCAACCAACTCAAGCCAGCGAACTGGTTCAACTCGATTTAACAACCAAGAAAATACAAGTTTTGCAACGTTCTAGCAATATTGCAATTGATGACGGCTATCTTTCCCAAGTGCAACCGATAGAGTTTCCTACCAGCAATGAGAAAACAGCTTATGGATTATTTTATCCACCGCAAAACAAAGATTACACCGCACCTCCAGACCAAAAACCACCTTTATTAGTTAAAAGTCATGGTGGTCCCACTGCGGCTACATCTTCAAGTTTGAGCTATGGGATTCAATATTGGACGAGTCGCGGAATTGCCGTTTTAGATGTTAACTATGGAGGTAGTACGGGTTATGGACGCGAATATCGTCAACGTCTGGATGGAAACTGGGGAATTGTTGATGTAGATGATTGCGCGAATGGTGCCAAATATCTGGTAGAACAAAATTTAGTAGATGGCGATCGCCTTGCAATTTCTGGAGGAAGTGCGGGAGGATATACAACTTTATGCGCGTTAACGTTCCGCGATACTTTTAAAGCTGGTGCTAGTTATTATGGCGTAAGCGATTTAGAAGCTTTAGCCAGAGATACCCATAAATTTGAATCAAGATATTTAGATCGATTGGTGGGTGCTTATCCAGAAATGAAAGAAATATACGTACAAAGATCCCCCATCAACTTTGCTGAGAATTTAACTTGCCCGGTAATTTTTCTACAAGGCTTGGAAGATAAAGTTGTGCCACCAAACCAAGCTGAAAGCATGATTGATATTTTGCGAAACAAGGGATTACCCGTTGCTTACGTTCCCTTTCCCGGAGAACAACATGGTTTTCGTAACGCAGAAAATATTAAACGCGCTTTGGAAGCAGAATTATATTTTTATTCGCGGGTATTTGGATTTGATGTTGTTGAAGAAATACAGACGGTGACGATTGAGAATTTGTAGCGATCGTTTATTTTACCTGGCGAATCTAATTCATGGCTACACAAGCGAAGTCCACCTGCGTGGACTAATCTTTCTAACCCGCGCAGGCGGGTTTTGCCTGTGTAGCCGAATACACCGAATTAATTACCAATTACCAATTACCGATTACCAATTATTCAAACCCCATTACCTTCGCAACAGTTTTAATATCCGCTTCAATACCCTGGGTAAACTGACTTGTATTATGTTTAATGGCTGTATCTGGGTCTTTCAAACCGTTACCAGTTAATACGCAAACTACAGTTGCACCTACGGGAACTTGGTCTTTTACCTTCAATAATCCTGCGACAGAAGCCGCACTAGCTGGTTCGCAAAAAACACCTTCTTCTGAAGCTAGAAGTCGATAAGCGTTTAATATTTCTTCGTCGGTGACGGCATTAAATTCACCCATGCTAGCCCCCGCAGCCGCAACCGCTTTGTCCCAACTTGCAGGATTGCCAATTCTAATTGCTGTAGCTAGAGTTTCCGGATGAGCGACTCTAACCCCATTCACCAATGGTGCAGCACCTGCTGCTTGAAAACCCATCATTTTAGGTAAGCGTCCGCATTTACCATCTTGATGATATTGACAAAAACCCATCCAGTATGCTGTGATATTTCCCGCATTACCCACTGGAATACATAGCCAGTCGGGAGCATCCCCTAAAATATCTACTACTTCAAAAGCGCCGGTTTTTTGTCCTTCTAAACGGTAAGGATTAACAGAATTGACCAAAGTTACCGGATATTCTTCGGCAATTTCTCGAACAATTTCTAGAGCCTGGTCAAAGTTTCCTTTAATTGCCAGTACTTCGGCACCATACAGTAAAGCCTGGGCTAATTTACCCAAGGCTACATAACCGTCAGGAATGATTACAAAAGCTCGCATTCCGCCGCGTCTGGCGTAAGCTGCTGCTGCTGCTGAAGTATTGCCAGTACTCGCGCAAATCACTGCTTTGGCTCCAGCTTCCTTGGCTTTGGAAACCGCCATTGTCATTCCCCTATCTTTGAAACTACCAGTAGGGTTCAAACCGTCGTATTTCACAAAAACACGGACTTGTTTACCGATGATTCGGGCGATCGATGGCGCGGGGATTAAAGGTGTATTACCTTCTAAAAGCGTTACGACGGGCGTGTTTTCGTTAACAGGCAGGTATTGGCGATACTGTTCGATTAGTCCCTGCCAAGGTTGGCGATGAGATTTTACAGCAGACAGGCTTAAGGTCACGGGATTTTATACAGCTACTTATTTTTTACTGCGATGTCGAATGACAGTTTATCCTTTTTACTATATCAGTGGGAAGCATTACGATAATTTTTGTCAATTTTTAGGTGTTGGGAAAAACCAGAAATTGGGGGATTCTCCCTCAAGAATCCTCCAGGTCGATCTATTTATTTGATATATGGGATTATTGGTTTGCTATTCCCTACTCCCTTTCTTGTAAACAATCGCAAAGCATAATCGTTTTACTTGGTAGCCAAAACTATAATATAAAGTTTGACAAAACTCTAAAATAGAAAAGACTTGCAGTATCGCTGCACTCAGTTAAAAATAAATACGAAGCACGCGGAGTAATATGGCGGTGAGTCAGGCATTTGATTACGATTTGGTGATTTTAGGCGCTGGAGTGGGTGGACATGGCGCTGCCTTACACGCTGTTAGCTGCGGGTTGAAAACTGCGATTATTGAAGCGCAGGATATGGGGGGAACCTGTGTTAACCGTGGCTGTATTCCCTCGAAGGCTCTACTTGCAGCTTCTGGAAAGGTACGGGAGTTACGCGATGCTTACCATCTCAAAGCGCTGGGAATTC
Organism: Rivularia sp. UHCC 0363; assembly: GCF_034931125.1. Lineage (NCBI taxonomy): Bacteria > Bacillati > Cyanobacteriota > Cyanophyceae > Nostocales > Rivulariaceae > Rivularia > Rivularia sp. UHCC 0363. The sequence continues at coordinate 44,306 of NZ_JAYGHM010000002.1, forward strand.
AAATCGATAATGTTCGGTTTGAAAGAGAGGATATCGCCAATCATGCCAATAATTTGGTAGCGAAGATTCAAGGAGATTTAACTAATTCTCTTAAACGTTTGAATGTTGATATTATTAAAGGCTGGGGTAAAGTGGCCGGACACCAAAAGGTGACGGTCGATACTCCTAGTGGTGAAAAAACTATTACGGCTAAAGATATTATTCTTTCGACCGGTTCGATTCCTTTTGTCCCACCGGGGATTGAGGTTGACGGTAAAACGGTATTTACTAGCGACCAAGCGGTAAAGTTGGAATGGTTGCCGCAATGGGTGGCAATTGTTGGTAGCGGCTACATCGGTTTGGAATTTTCCGATGTCTACTCGGCTTTGGGTTGCGAAATTACAATGATTGAAGCCCTGCCGCAGTTAATGCCAGGATTTGACCGCGATATTGCTAAACTTGCGGAAAGAGTATTGATAAATCCTCGCGATATTGAAACTTATTCGGGAATATACGCTAAAAAAATAACTCCTGGTTCCCCTGTAGTAATCGAATTAGCAGATTTTAAAACTAAAGAAGATGTAGACGTGTTGGAAGTTGATGCTTGTTTAGTAGCTACGGGAAGGATTCCAGCAACGCAAAATATCGGTTTAGATATGGTAAGTGTAGAACTCGATAGACGCAAGTTTATCCCGGTAAATGACTCGATGGCAGTACTTAGTGAAGGCGAACCTGTACCCCATTTGTGGGCGATTGGTGATGCTACGGGTAAGATGATGCTGGCTCATGCTGCTTCGGCTCAAGGTATTATTGCGGTAGAAAATATCTGCGGTCGATCCAAAGAGATAGACTATGCGAGTATTCCTGCTGCTGCATTTACTCATCCGGAAATCAGCTATGTAGGAATGACCCAGGAACAAGCTAAGGAAAAAGCCGAAGTCGAAGGATTTGAAGTTGGAGTTAGTAAAAGTTATTTCAAAGGTAATTCCAAAGCTTTAGCAGAAGGTGAAGCTGAAGGTATGGCTAAGGTTGTATATCGTAAAGATACAGGAGTTGTACTTGGAGTCCATATATTTGGACTTCATGCTGCCGATATAATTCATGAAGCCAGTGCGGCGATCGCCAATCGTCAAAGTGTAAACGAACTGGCTCATTTAGTCCACGCCCATCCTACACTTTCCGAGGTTTTGGATGAAGCTTACAAAAAAGCGGCTGTCAGTTAAATAATTTTAGATACTTCGGCAAGCTCAGCACAAGTTTTAGATTTTGGATTGAGAGTTAGGAGTGAGGAGTGAAGAATTACGAATTACGAATTACGTATTACGAATTACGAATTATCTTCCCCCCATCCCCCTATCTCCCCATCCCCCTCTCCCAATTCCCAATGTCCAAATAGAATCATGCAAATTCGTCGTCGTCCTCCTAATCCCGATATTGCTGTAATGTCATTACGGTATCAAATTGCTACACCTGATGCGGAACCGAGCAATATTTTAGAAGAAATTGTTTGGTATAAAGAAGCGGAAGTTGAACAAATGCGCGAAAAGCAATCTTTACAGGATTTGCAGCGTCAGATAGCTAATGTTCCTCTATCTCGCGATTTTCTGGCAGCATTACGTCAAGGTAAAACTAAACCGGCTTTGATTGCAGAAGTAAAAAAAGCTTCTCCTAGTAAGGGGGTTTTACGGGAAGATTTTGACCCGGTAAAAATTGCTCAGCAGTATCAATTAGGTGGTGCTAGCTGTCTTTCGGTACTTACAGATCAAAAGTTTTTTCAAGGTAGCTTTGAAAATTTATCTAAAGTCCGTGCTGCTGTCGATTTGCCATTGCTGTGTAAGGAGTTTGTCATTTATCCTTACCAAATGTATTTAGCAAGGCTGAAGGGTGCTGATGCGGTTTTGTTGATTGCGGCTATACTTAGCAACAAAGATTTACAGTATTTTGTTAAAATCGCTAATGCTTTAAAACTCACACCTTTAATTGAAGTTCATACTTTAGAAGAACTTGACCGCGTTTTAACGATAGATGGTGTTTCTTTGGTTGGTATTAATAATCGCAATTTAGAAGATTTTTCTGTTGACTTGCAAACTACTTGTAAGTTATTACAGGCAAGGAATCAACAATTACAGGACAAAAATATTCTTGTTGTTAGTGAGTCGGGATTGCATACCCCCGACGATTTAAGCTTAGTTGCCGAAAATGGTGCAACTGCTGTCTTGATTGGTGAATCGTTGGTGAAACAGCCAGATCCAACAACGGCGATCGCTAATCTCTTCGCAAAATTTTTCACCACCAACTTCGAGCAAGACCTTAAACCATAATTTGTTGGCTGGTAAATCATTTAAAATCATACATCTTGAGCAACGCGCTTGCGAATCTCAAGCCTACCAATCTTTTTTTAAATTCATGGAGCAAATTCCTCTTCCTTCACCTATTCATTACGAATTAATCCTGCAATTGCTCGAACGGCAAACTATGACAGCAGTTAATGACAACCCAGATTTACGCAACCAGGTAAATCAATTAATCATCACCCTCCGCAAAGCTGCTGTCCAGCAAAAGCATCTGGAACAAGTTTGTCAGGTTTCTTCTATGGAAATCTCGCACCGTTGGTCTATTAATCACCTTAACTCCGAACAAGTCGCAACTTCTGAGTAGCAATAACAATACGAAGGTTTCAGGTAGTGTTTTGCAGTTCAATACAGCCGAGTGTGAGGAGAGTTTATTACTTACCCTATAAGAGTTTTTGCTTATATCTAATTTACTACTAACTTAGTATACAGACAGCGCAAATAATTAAATAGATGCCTAATATACTATTAAATTTTGTGGTCAAAAATAAATAACTGGATAAGGGGACAATCCCCAATACCTAAAAGAGCGAGTTGAATGGTCAACTCGCTCTCTTAATGTGTATCTCGTTAAATTTGGAATCAGTTTTCGCAGAAAGTGGAGTCTTTGTAACAACATCTTTCAATTCTCCGCATTGCACTACTCATTGCCTAATTTAGGCTGTCTCCAGCCAATCATAAATTTGTTCTAATTGCTCTAAAGTTACTAAACCATACTGCCACAAAATCATTGGCAATGGACCTGGGTCTTGTTCGCTGTGCCGTAAAGCTACTGCTAGCGAAGCCGCTGAAATTGACAAATCATCTTGCAAAAAACGAATCAGTCGCGAATAACTAGATTGTGTCACTTTTATCTCACCTCTTTCAGTAGACTGCATGGTTATATATCTATCCATAGTTGATAAGTAGCTAGTAGCCAGTAATTCATTGGTCTGTGTAAATTTGTTTGATAAAAAATGGGTTCATTTTGTCCAATGCCAGAATACAAGGCAGAAGTACGCGAGATAAATATTTTAGCTTGATTTCTTATGGTTAGTCTCAAGTAGCACTTTGCTTAATTTAAAAGAGTTTAATACTTTCTACTTAAGTAATGACGGCTAATTAATTTCTTGTAACAAAGATTCCATAGCCTATACTCCCCTATTAGTGACTGTTTACACGTACACCAAAAGGAAGATTTTTACTATCAAATATTAAAGTTGATGCCTGAACTGCTAGCAGAGCAGGTTAACAACTGCTTAGTAGTAAAGCAAATCTTAACATCACATTTTGTTTTTATACCACTATTATTGATACTTTTTTAATGTAAATCCATTAAATGTATATCTAGTCAGCTAAATAAGCAGATTTACTTTTATTCTATTTACGTAATTTTTGTGATTTAACTGAACTAATTGTTACTTTATCGCCTTTCTTTAACCCTAGTTCGGCGGCTCTTCCGGAACGCAATTCAATTACTCGATCGATAGGGGTTTTAGGACCATAAGTAGGACAAGGTTCTTTGGTGCAAGGAGGAACGGAGGAAGCAATATATTGAACTATTCCTTTACGCAGGAAAACCATATCTAAAGGAACAGGCACATTTTTCATCCAAAAACTAACTGACTGGGGTAAAACAAAGTCAAATAGCATTCCCCGGTTATCTGGTAAAGCGGGTCTGTGCATTAATCCCATTGCTTGTTGTTGTGGTGTTTGCGCTACTTCTAACTGAATTTGGGTACCGTTGGGAATTGTCGCAACAGATGAAATTGGTAGTTCTTGTCCTAGATTTTTCACTGCTGCTGGGGTTGGAGATACGGTGATATTAGGAGATTTTGCTGGTGTCTGTTGGGAACAGCTAATAAGTAAAATACCTAGCATTATAGGTAGCAATATACAACAATTCTTTATGGAATTTTTAATCATTACTCGAAAGTTATATTGTGTTTGATTCAGCAAATCCAGTGAATATCAAAAATTTTATCTTTGAGAGAAGAAAATTTGTTTAATTCGTTTTGACGAATATAATACTCGTTTTTATTCGCAAGCTTGAGATTGATTTAATCCTTAAGATTCTCTTAATACATAGCCGACACCGCGTACAGTTTGAATTAGCCGTTTTTGAGTTTCCTCTTCTATTTTTAATCGCAAGTAGCGAATATATACTTCGATGACGTTAGATTCGCCCATAAAGTCATAACCCCAAACGTTTTCTAAAATTTGTTCACGAGTTAATACTTCACGGGGATGTTCCATAAGATACTTTAGCAGTTCAAATTCTTTCATGGTCAAATCAATTGTTCGTCCGTTATTAATAGCGCGACGAGTAGCAAGGTCTAAGATTAAATCTCCAAAACGCAATTGCTCCGAAGTCTCAACATCCTGCTTTAAATACAATCTAACCAAGTTCATGAAATTTTCCGAACGGTAAGGCTTGAGAAAATAATCATCCGCACCTGCTTCGAGACAAGCAACGCGATCATCAACTGAATCTCTGGCCATTAACATCAGTACAGGAGCGCATACACCGCTAATTCGGAGACTTTTGCACAATGATATTCCCGATTCTCCAGCCAGCATTCTATCGACAACTATCAAAGCAGGTTGGCGATCGCGACTATGTTGTAAGCCGGAAGTGGTATTGCTTGCCAAAATCGGTTCGTAACCAATCTCTCTTAAATCGGAGGAAAGCTGCGAAGCTAAATTTTCGTCGCTTTCGATTACCAAAACACAAGGGTTGTGAGTAAGCGTCATATCAATAGTTAGACTCGGAATAAAGAAAAAAACACGGCTACCTTTATTATTTCTGGGTTGCCCGTTTTATAAATACAGAATTAATGACAATATTTGACGCACAGAAATTTTGAACGTCTGTGTGAAATTTAAGACGCGAATTTATCCCAATAGTTGCTTTTCTTACATTAATTCAGGCTGTAAGCTGTTTACAATGTTTTAGCACGTCCAAGTATTAATCGAGCAAACAAAAAAGTCTAATATTCTTAATGATTAATTAACAATTGAGTACTTTTCTTTGCGATCGCCAATACCTTATAAAAAATTCAAGGAATTTCCACAGACGTAGGTTTGGCAATATGAGGTAAACCCCAACCTAACTTTTCTCGCAATATTCGGAAAAATTCGGGTGATTGCAAGCGGATAAAACGAGCGCTGTAATCTGACTTTTGTATATAAATACGGTCTTCTGGTAAAACATAACATCCACCGTTACCGTCAACTGTCATTACCAATCGGGCTGAATTTACCGGATAGATATTAACTGGTTCGCTATCTGGAAACACTAAAGCCCTTGACGCTAGGGAATGGGGACAAATGGGTACTAGCTGAAGTACGGCTACACCGGGGGTAATTACCGGACCACCAGCGCTTAAAGCATAAGCTGTGGAACCTGTGGGAGTAGAAACAATTATTCCATCTGCGGCAATATCAACCGTCGCATGACCACCGATCGCAATTTCAAAATGACACATTGAGGTTAAAGGTTCGCGATGCAGCACCATTTCGTTCAAGCACAAAGCTTCCCAGAGTACTGATTCTTGACGAAATACTTTAACGGCTAACATGGCTCGTTCTTCAATACTGTAATTACCCGCTAAAGCGATGTCTACGACTTGAGGCAATTGATTCACGTAAGCTTCTGTCAAAAAGCCCATGTGACCAGTATTTATCGCTAGTATGGGAATGCCGCAAGGTGCGACTTGCCGAGACGCAGCTAAAACCGTCCCATCTCCCCCAAGTACTATTACAAATTTCATCGATGAATCGAAGCCGGGGGGTGTAAGACCGTCTATCGGCGTATGACATACGGGACTTCGCGGAGTCGAGTAACCCAAAATTCCACCGATACCCGTGGTGACACATATATCCCAACCTTTCTCGGTGAACTGTTCTTTTAATTCGACAGCGATGCGACCCGCTATCGGTTTCTCATCATTATATATAATGCCTGCTTTCGGCACGCTCAAATATCCAAATTAAAGAAGACGTTTTTAATTAAACCAATAGTTACACAAAATGTGTATCTAGTACACACTTTATCTCAAAAGGGAATTAGGAATTGGGCATTTGATAGATAATTCTTGATTTTTTACTCTCAACTCCTAACTATTCCCTACTCCCTACTGTCTTTTAAGAAGACTGTTTAAACGGGGTTCTCTTTTCTTTCTTTTTCTTCCCTTTATTTTGTTGATAATCCAATTCTCTAAGCTTTTTCGTAATTCTGCTGAAATATTCTTGCAAATAAGATTCTAAAGTAGTTACTTCACTTTTATCTATATCAAAAGCTTTGTATGTCTCTTCCATTGAAGCATCTAATGGTTTTCCGCTGGCTAAAACTTCTGTGAAAGCAAGTCTATCGGATACGTTCCATCCCCACTGAAAGAAACGAATTATATTACGAATGGTACGCAGTAAGTTTAATGGCATCCGCGTTATTCTGGCGGTTTTACCAGATAAACGTTCGCATAAATTAATAATTTCTTGAGCGCTCCAGGCACGAGTTCCGACTACAGGAAAGGTTTTATTTTGGGTTTCTTCTCTTTGTAAAGCCCTGATCGCAAATTTCGCGACATCCTGAGTATCCATATAGGCAACGGGGGAAGATTCTCCTGTTACCCAAACTGGCTGTGCTTCTAAAATAGGAATACCGTATTGTCCGATTAAACCTTGCATAAAGCCAGCTAATTGTAAAATTGTGTAGTTTAAGCCGGATTCTGCTAAAAATAATTCAGTACATCGCTTGATTTCCATCAAGGGTACTTGCGGATAATTTTGATTATTCAATATTGAGAAAAAGATAAAACGCTCAACATTAGCTGCTACCGCTGCTTGAATTAGTGCTACTTGCCCATCCCAATCCACTTGTTTAATACTCATGGAATCGGTCGGACGAGAAGTTGCGGCATCAATTACTGCGGTGACTCCATCAAGTGCTGCTTCAAAAGTATGAGGATAACATAAATCTCCGGGTACTAATTCGGCACCCCATTCTTTAAGAAATGCCGCTCTTTTAGCACTTCGGACAAGACAGCGCACTTCATAACCTTCATCTATAGCATGACGAGCTATCTGTCTTCCCAAGGTCCCAGTGGCACCCACTATCAATATTTTCATCGGGTTTGATTAAAAAATGTTAACTTTTATTAAAACAATTTTATTACTATTTAGTTTTTAAAGCAAAAGTGAAGCAAAATTTATTACAACTGGTTGATGGCAGAGACTGCTTGATAAGTCTCTAGCCAAGAGTGTAGCGCTTTTCAATCAATTATTCTTCAGCTTCCGCGCCTTGAACTTTAAGTAACAAAGTACCTATAGCCCAGCCAACGAATATTAAGCCGAAGGATAAAATAGCTGCATTAAACATTTCGCCGCCCATTGAGAATTCTCCTTGTTTGTGAATGATTGATTAAGTTAAGTTTACCAGAGCGGTCTTGAACCAATTAATAATTAACAATTAACAATTATCATGTATCAATTAAATCAGGATAATGTAAAGCGTCGCCCTCGTTTAGCGTTGACTTTGGGAGACCCAGCGGGGATTGGAACGGAAGTTATTCTTAAGGCTTTAGCTGATTCTGAGGTTGGTCAAGGTTGCGATTTAACTCTAGTTGGAAACCGAGATTTACTTTTAAAAAATTATACCAATTTACGGCAAAATGAGAATATTAAATTGGTCAATCCTGCCGAGTTATCGGTTTTGGATGTCAGTTTAGATAGCAATATAAAAGATGCAATTACTCTTGGGGTTGAGAATGCGGCAAGTGGTGCGGCAAGTTTTGCTTATATGGAAGCGGCTATAGGTCACACGTTAGCAGGTAAATTTGATGGGATTGTTACTGGACCGATCGCAAAATCTGCTTGGAAGGCTGCGGGATATAATTATCCAGGACAAACGGAACTTTTGGCTGAAAAGGCTGGTGTAGATAAGTTTGGAATGTTGTTTGTGGCTCGTTCACCACACACTAATTGGACTCTGCGTACTTTGCTTGCAACCACACATATACCATTATGTCAAGTCCCGCAAAAGCTGACACCGGAGTTGATGACGCAGAAGCTTGATTTACTGGTGGAATGTTTGGACTTAGATTTTGGGATCGAAAATGGCAGAATTGCGATCGCGGGATTAAATCCCCACAGTGGAGAAAGGGGACAATTAGGACGTGAGGAAGCTGATTGGTTGATTGCTTGGTTGGATTCGGAGCGGAAAAAGCGGAAGAATTTAATTTTAGAAGGTCCGATTCCACCGGATACTATGTGGGTGAAACCGGGACAAGCTTGGTACGGTAATTCTGGAGTTGAATCAAAAAGTCAAAATCCAGCGGATGGTTATTTAGCGCTGTATCACGATCAAGGTTTAATTCCGGTAAAGTTGATGGCATTTGATAGAGCTGTTAATACTACGATTGGATTACCTTTTGTGAGAACTTCTCCCGACCACGGAACGGCTTTTGATATTGCTAGTAAGGGAATTGCTGATGCTACGAGTATGAAAGCAGCGATTGATTTGGGTAGTGAGTTGGTATCTGTGAGGTTGGGAAATAGATAGAGTGAGTGCGATCGCTTCTATTTTAGAAAGGTTAATTAGTATCGTGTTCGATTCAGAAATAAGAGGGTATGTTGCAGAAGTTGCCGAACTTCCTGGTTGTGTCAGTCAAGGTAAAACGTTGGATGAAGCGGTTGAAAATATCAAAGATACGATTAAAGGATATCTTTACGTCCTAGAAAAACATGGAAAACCCGATCGGTGGTGTAATAGAGAAACTAAGAAAAAGAAATAAATATTCTCAATTTAATTCTTTCCCAAAATTAAAAAGAAACAAAATTCTAAATACACTTATTTTTGAAAAAAGATAATTTTATCTTAATAACTGGTTAAGGAATTATTAACAAGGAAAATCTATATTTTACTTATCCATTTTGCAAAAGTGATTTTACCATGTTTCGTCAGTTATTTTTATCTGTTTTTGTTATGACGGGGCTTTATGGTTGTTTGGGAGATCGAACAAGTCTTACCACACCAACTGTTATTGAAAGGGAAAAAGTTGTTAGTGTTTCTAGTAAGAATAGCCAGACAGTACTAACCTTTGCAAAGCCAAAAAATGTGATTCATGTTGCACTTAACGGTAGTGATAAGGCTGGTGATGGTAGTTTAACTAAACCGTTACTAACTTTAGAGAAAGCTTTTCAAGTTGCTAAACCAAACACTTTAATTAAGTTGGGTGCGGGTAGGTTTGAAGTTAACCGCATGATAACAGTTCCTTCGCAGGTGAGTTTAGAAGGTATTGGACAAAAAACTATTATCATACCAGGTCAAAATTATGATGGTGTACTTTTTGAAGCTAAGGATTTTAAGGATGAAAAAGGTGATGGATATCAGTTTTTTCGGAATTTTAATATAGATGGAAAAGATAAAGCTCACTTAGGCTTTCGTGCTTGGGGTAGAGAGCATTCTTTGTTTGAAAATATTACTTTTATAAATCTGAATAATGCTGGAATTGATATTTCTGGTTCAGATAATGAAATTAGTAATTGCCGATTTATCAATGCTTCTGGTAGAGAAGGCAATAATAATGAACATTTTGCTGGAGCAATTCGATTTATGGGTGTGAATGGCTTACTTATTCATGATAACTATATAGAAGAAAATTCAGGTGGTGGAATTAAAAGTGTTGCTAGTAATATTCGGAACGCTCAAATATATAATAACAAAATTAATATTATAGGTTCAAAAAATCAACCAGTTAATAAATCGGCTTCTATTGAAATTTGGGATTTACAAGAAGGGAATAAGATTTATAATAATGATTTAAATGCCTGGGTTTCATTGATAAATCAATGGAATAAAGATAAAGAGATTGCAGCAACAGGTAACTTAGTTTTCTATAAAAATAAATTGCACGCAAATCCGGGTGTAACTGACGATATGTCTGGATTAGAATTAGGAATTAAAGGAGCGGAGTTTTATGAAAATACTTTTAGTGGATTCAAGCATCGTATTTTTTGGATAGAAGGTTGGGGTGGGAAGAAAAAGCCTACTAAAGATATTAGCATTCATCATAACAAGTTCAGTAATTGCGGCAATGCGATGAATCTTGGTCCGAATGGAAATGGGGTTGAAAATCTGAAGTTTTATGACAATGTTATTGTGAGTTGTAACGGTGTAGCTCTGGGAATGAGAGAGCAAAAAAAGCTAATTAATGTTGCACTGACCGACAATATTTTTGTAAATGCTGAAAACACTATTAGTTTATATGGACAAAGCATGCAATATGTGAAATTTCGTGTTGCTGGGAATAAAGCTTATAATTCTAAAGTCGGTCTGGTAAATAAAGTTGATGGATTGAATTTTGGAAGCAATGCGGTGACTTTGAAAAAAGGTTTGCCTTCTGATTAAAGACTTAGCTATGGTGGGGATACAAAAAAACCCCCTGTGGGGGTCAATCAATTTTGGATTTTAGATTCATCCGGGGGGCTTAAGCTAGCCGGACTAAAGTCAATTACTAGCTGTAGGTGCATCTCCTAACGGCATTACAGCAGCTATTTTGGGTGCATGAGCAAAAAATGCTATTCTACCGCAGGTTGGACATTCTATTTTCTGGTCTACTGGTTCGGTTCCATCGTGATGGGTTTGAATTAATAAGGGTTGGTCGCATTTATAGCATTGGGTGAAAATGCGCGGTTTGTCTGTGTTGCAGTCTACCACAGTGATTGGCTGGAATTTCTTTTCTACTGGTGGCTTGGGTCTTGGTTTTGGAATGTTTTCTGATTCTGTCATTGAATTATTTTTCTGCTTGTTTTAAGTAGGGCTGTGTTTTTAGCCTATCAAGTTTGATTTTGTTTTTAAAACTTATATAATGGCTCAAAAATAAATTATTGCAAAATTATCTGTTTTTTTCACTTAAAATGCGCGAGTGGGTGGGTAAAGTGGACTAACGAATAAATTACAAATTATCTACCATTTCTGCTAGAGTATGAATCATCTCTAATTCTTCAGGAGTCATCCGATCAAGATTCTTCAATATAAAGTTCATTCTTCCCTGAAATTTCAATTTATCCCGATGTCGGTTGAGAAAATCCCAGTATAAGAAGTTGAAGGGACAAGCTTTTTCTCCGGTGCGTTTTGAATGCTGGTAATAACAACTTTTACAATAATCGCTCATCTTATTAATATAGTTAGCGGATGCTGCATAGGGTTTTGATGCGAGTAAACCACCATCTGCATATTGTCCCATACCGATGACGTTGGTTTGCATTACCCAGTCGTAAGCGTCGATAAATGCTGCGTGAAACCAGGTTTCTAATTCTTGCGGTGATATTCCGGCAATTAATCCAAAGTTATTCAATACCATCAATCTTTGAATATGATGAGCGTAACCTGTATCCATCACCTGGGTTAATATTTGATGCAGACAGTTCATTTTGGTTTCACTAGTCCAAAAAAATTCGGGTAGTGGTTTGTTATGTTCAAACCAATTTTGTTGGGAATAATCTTCGTCAACATGATGATAAATTCCGTGCATATATTCTCTCCATCCCAACACCTGACGGATAAAACCTTCTACACTATTTAATGCAAGTTGATTTTCGTGGTAAGCTTTTTCTGCTGCTTGAATAATTTCCAAGGGTTGCAATAAACCAAGATTTATGTAGGGAGAAAGCATAGCGTGCCACATTGTTTCTTCTCCTGTTACCATCGCATCTTGATATGGTCCAAAATCGGGTAAGCGAATCTCTATGAAATATTTTAATACTTTTAATGCTTGGGAACGAGTTACTCCCCAACGAAATTGTTTTAAGTCTCCATAAGTGGGTATATCAAGAGAATCAACAAGTTGAATTACTTCTTGGGTAATTTCATCTGCTTCAAACCATAAAGGTTCGGGAGTATTTAATTTAGCTTTGGGTGGTTTGCGATTTTCTTTATCAAGATTCCATTTTCCCCCAATGGGTTTATCTGCTTCCATCAAAATATCGAAACGTCTTCTTCCTTCCCGATAAAAGTCTTCCATTAACAAACGCTTGCGATTTTTAGCCCAGTTATTAAATTCTTCGGAACTCCATAAAAAATGATTATTGGGAAGTAAGTTGATATCGCAAGGTAATTTTAAATCTTCTATTGTGTTGAGAAAAGGTTTGTCGTTGGGAGTCATTATTTGTAATTGGTCAATTTGATTTTCTTTTACCCATGATTCGAGTGGTGTTTGAAAATCTTCAGCTATTTCGTAAGTTACTGAATAACCTTGTTGACGCAATTCTTCCGCGAAATGCCGCATTGCTGACCAGATTAAAACCAGTTTTTGCTTGTGATATCTAAGTTGTTTGATGTGGGAGTAGGATTCGATGAAGATAATTGCTACTTCTGAGGGGTTGTTGCAATTTTGTAAAGCTGATTGTGTTGAATATAGTTGATCGCCTAATATCCAGATACCTGTTGTCATGATTGGGGAGTGGGGAGTAGTTTTTTAAGTAAATGTATTTCTTATTTGAAAAAAACTGAAATTATTGGTTGGCGATCGCAATTTTAGTGGTTGCTTTCACAAAATCGCCTTGCTCCCCTATGGTTAGCCCGTGATATTGTCTTGGATAATCCCTTGCCGATACTTACGAAATCGTGTGTTACAAGCCAGAAATTCCGAATCTAGTTTCAAAATGAGAATTGCTGGTGTCCCTCCGTGTTTCGTCACTGATGAACGTATATGGTATTGAGCCGAGATTATTTGCACTGGACAGCCAAGAATATCAGTTTTCTTAAATAAAATTCAGTAGTTTTATCGTCTTTTTACAATATCTTTATGCTCTATGACATATTTCAAGGATAAAATTTTTATACAGTAAGGTATAATAACTGAGAGTAATCAGTATAATTTATACTCTTGTAATGTATTAATTCTCCATAAAACTAGCGGAAGAACCTGAATAAATTCAAATCACTGTTTTTTTGTTTGACTTCCATTGTATTTATTTTCTCTTTATCTACCAAATCTGTACGCTCTCAGAACCCTATTCCTCTAAAGTATTTTGTTAAATTTTAATGGCAACTAGTCCTGAACCTAACATTACAGCCGTAGCAAGCATTATTGCTGCCTTTATTGCTGCAACTCCCCCCGCTCTGACAGCTATAGCTGATGTTGCTGTAAAGTTAAGGGGTTTACTACAAAAAAAGAGAAGCTCACCTCTAAGAGTTCTAAAGATTATCCGAAAACCAGTAGATGTGAGATATTGGAAAAAAGTTAGAAGAAATTTTTTGATTGGTATTTTGCTGTTACTAATAGGTATTCTCTTTATAGTGGTGAATACATTGCTGTATCGCCTCGGCTTTGAGTACGTCACACTGAGTGACTTTGGAGCAATAGGTATATTCTGGGGAGTGAAAGTAAATGTAATCGTTATTGTAAACTTCCTCTTTCTTTGTTTTTATATTATTGCTTTTGCTCAAGCTTACAGGAGACTGGGAAATAATCCCAATGATGCGCGTCACTTCTTATTTAAAAAAGCTTTATTACTTGTAGAAGCTGACTTTAAAAATACTATTAATTGCTGTCAGGAAACACTAAAACTTTTAGGAGCAATGGTTATCGAATTTGATTCGGAGACTGCGATGATAGAAGCTTATACTAATAATGAATTGGTCACTGTTTTTGGAGGACTTTATCGCATTAAGATTAACAGCCAGAATTTAAAATCTGAGAAAACTGAGTTAGAAGTAGAGTTTCTTCCCTATGTGTCAGATGACATAGTAAAGTTAACGAAATCCTCTAATATAAATAGATTCATTCAAGTTTTCACAAATAGCTAACACTTCTCCCAAAAATTATTGGGGTTAGCTATAAAGCCTTTGGTATCCCCCTAAGCCTAAAAGCCAACCTAATACAAATACCCAATGAAGTATTACAGGAGGGTAAATGGAACCACTTTTTAAGTATGCAATAGTACAAACAATAGCCAAAAACGCTGCTGAAGTGAGAAAGACAAAGTTACTAAATGTTGTTCTTGCATTCCGAATAAAAAAAGCAGCATTCAACGGATGGTAAATAATAAATAGTATTAGGCTAATGCTTGCGGAAATCAATTGATACGTTAGAGGTGCTTGCTCAGTTTTATGCGGTAATAATAGAACGCGAAAAAATAATTCTTCTGCTGTGGCAGGAAAAAGTAAGGTTATTAAAGTTAAGCGAAATATAACTGTCGAAGAAATGTTGGGAATCTCAGTTCTCAAAAATTTAAGCTTGAAACCTAGCGGTATAACAACTAAAGAAAAAATTAGCAGAAGGATAGCTGTCCAAACCCAATCATTCCCGCTTGGGAGAGTTAAAAAAGAATTTACTAGACGAAATTTTATTAAAGAAACCAGTTCATTTAGTGAAGATATCATGATTTTTGTAGCCAGATTTACGAAACTATTACTTAGTTCTTTGAATTATAAAATAATATTGAAAGATAAGTCACCATAAGATTTACGTATACTATGATTACTTGTAAAGATTGTAACAATCGTATCTGGAGGGTCAAAGCTAATGGCAAAAAGTGATCACATTTGCGTGGCAAGATATGGAGGCATTATTTATCATCATGGTATCGACATGGGAGATGGTAGTGCAGTTCACTTTAGGAAAGATAGCTTCGGCAATAAATCTATTGTAGATAGAACATCTATAGAAGACTTTGCTCAGGGCGGTACGATTAAGGTAATTCGGCATCAATCATCTGATCCGCCTGATATTGTTGTGTTGCGAGCTATGGACTGTCACAAACATCAAAGAGAAGGATCGTTGAAGTCATATGATCTGCTTACGCTGAATTGTGAGCATTTAGCAACTTGGTGCAAGACTGGAGAGATTAGAAGTGAACAAGTCGAAGATGTTCATAAAAGCGCGCAGATGGCAGCACAAACTACAGGTGAAGATGCCATTTCACTAATGATAAGGAAGTTATTTGGAAGTTAGTGGAAGCAAGTTGAAGCTTAATCCTTGTAGTTAGCTCTCTTACCAACTGTATCGGAACACGGAAAGAACCTATAGTTTGGTTCTACTTACTAATGCCGAAAGCTTTTCATTGTGGAACAGTGGAACAAGAACTAGGAGTGAAAATTTATGTTTGAAACAGAGCAGCATAAACAGTTACGATTTGCGGTGCTTGATTTATTCAAGCGATACGAGAGGAATCGAGAAGAGCTTCAAAAGACCTGGGGGCAACAGGATAGTCTCTCAAAGGAAGAACTAAACAAGTTGACTAAAAACGTTGCAAGTTTAGAGGCAAGTAAATACTTGTTGGCGGTTATTGGCGAATCCAAGTCTGGGAAATCCGCATTTATTAATGGGTTAATTAAGAAGCCTCTCTTGCCCACCGGAATCTTGCAGTGTACTAGCGGCATTATCGAAATTGTAGACACATATTATGATGAGGATGACGAACAGGGAAAAGCTCATTTATATTTAACAGTCAAGTATGGAGATTACCGAGAAAAAAAGCAGATATCGGAAAATGGTGGCATTGCATCTATTCAGAAAGAGCTACGTGAAATTGCCTCCCTACCTAATGAGTATCGGTCACTACCAATTGGACAACTGAATGATTGTTTGCTAGAAAAAAACCAGAGTCAAATTACGGATCAGGATGTTGAAGGCCTGTTGGAATCCATAGACAATCCCTACAACCTGCCGAAAGAAGAGTTCAAGCATCTGGTAGAAAAATATTTAGAAGACTATCGAGATCTATCGAGGATTGCTACCCAAATCACAATCGGATGTCCGCTTGGCTTCAAGTTTACTGACTTGCGTATTGTAGATACACCGGGTGTTAATGCGCGTGGCGGAATTCAGCAGACCACTTTCAAATATATGCGTGATGCCAACGCAGCCGTTGTTATACATCCAATAAAGAACATTGCAAGCGAATCATTGGATACGTTTTTTCGAGAAACCGCAAAAGGTGACATCGAAAATGTCTTCATGCTTCTAACTCACAAAGCACAATCAAAAGCAGAGGATGTGAAGATAGCCATTGAAGAAGCACGAAAATTATTCTCTGATGTGAAATCCGAAAGAGTGGTTGCCGTAGATAGTATGCTCAAAAGGATTTACGATGAGATGGCAACAGGTACTCAGATTAAAGAATTAGTAAAAGATGAGGAAATTGAACAACTCATTGCCAAGTATATTGTTCGTCATGGAGATGATGTACAAAAAATTCAGCAGTCCATATTAGAAGACTCAAACTTTCCCTCCGTGGAGAAGTTATTGCGGGATTTCTCAGAACAAGCACTGGATCAACAACTGCGCTCAATTGTTAAGCAGATTGCGCTTGGCTATGAAGAGCAGAGGAGTATCTACGAACAGGAGATTGCTTTGAGGAACAGCAAAGCTACCAGAAGGCCAGAAGAGTTTGATCGTGAAATCAATACGCTGAAAAGACTGCTGGACGATTATTGTAAAATTCTCGGCGAGTTCTCTGAATCAAAATCCAACGAGTATACTGGTCGCCATAGTTCTGTTGAAACTAACATTAAGAGTTTGAAAGAGGTGTATCAAAAGTTGGTGCAGAGTTCTCGTAATGAAAATGAGGTTTACAAGCATATTTCAGATTTCGAGGCTGAGTGTGATAAAAAAGTGATTAAATACACTACAGATCTGGGTGTAGCGTATGAGACAAAAATGGAAGAGGTAGGGGTAGATTTTAAGCGCCAACATTTAATGACGCCTCCTCGAATCAGTTTTGAGGCTATTGCTGACAAAGCGAGAGAACGGTCTTTTGAAACAATTGAAATTCCTGGTAATCAGACAAGTAATGCAGTGGGTGGGGCTGCTGCTGGTGCAGTCACCGGAGCAATCGCAGGATTGACTACTGCAAATCCTATTGCCATCTTTATTGGGGCATTGATAGGCGCAACAGCAGGGGGAGCGAGAGGTTTTTCGCAAGGGACACCTTCCAAAACGGACAGGCAGTTCAATGATAAAAAATACATAGAAAATTTGAAACAAGATGCAGTTCCAGCTATTGGAAAAGCTTCTGATGCTATGCCGAAAGTGATTAGCAAACTGTTCAAGGAGTATGATGCCATTTTTAAGGAAAGGCTTGGCAGTATAGTATCAGAGCGTCAACAGGCATATGAGATACTGAGAAATAAAAAAGAAGAGGCTGAAGAACTTCATAGAGATGTTGAACGCCTCTCATCTATGTTGCAGGTTGTGAACGAAGAGCTTCAAAAAGTTGATGACGCAAAAAAGAAGATTACGTTGGAGTTATAGAAGGAGTTTGACATGAACCAGTTTGAGAGAACCAGAGATGAGATTGATAAGGATATTAATCAGGTCTTTAAAGAGATAAAAAGTGAAGTTCACAGTAACTATTTTCTATCAAAAAATGATGACTTGGCTCGTACTCAAAATCTTGTTCGTAAATATGTGCCGAGTATGGTTGCTGATAAAAACTCATTGCTTGTAGATACTGTTCTCAACTACTTAACCGAAGACGCGAGACAAGTGTTGACTGGGGCTGAAAGTCATATATTTAATGACTTCTTTGAAAAGAATCGACGTTGGAAGAAAATGCTGACAGATAAGTTCCAAGAATATGTCATGGATAAAGATGGGGTCACGTTGTCGCGCGATCCTCGCATCACATATAGTGCAGGAACAGGTTTCACAGTTTTTGTTCTTAGCGGACTTCTTAGTAAAACGGTTTTAAGCTTAGAGCCTTTAACTCTGCCGCTGGCGCTACTATGTGGTGTAGGGACTTCTGCCCTGACTTACAAACAAACTACACCTTTGGCTATTGACAAAACTGAGGAAGATGTAGCCGAATATCTCAAACAAGCACGAAATCGAACTATTCAGGCAATGCAGGAATTAATTAAGATGTACGAAGACGAACTAGCAATATTCCTGCGAACACACAGATAAATTTGCTCAATCTAATTCAGCTAGGGCTTTGGCTAAAGTAGAGTATAGGACTTACGCATTGACAAAAAAATCATGCGGAGGTGTATAGGTTCCCAGGCTTTGATCTTGATTTTTCTGTTCCGCACCATGCGATCGCAACTAGCAAAAAGTGGTTTATAAAAGTCTGAAACGACCTATTTACGTTAATCCATAAGATGAGTCATTTGTACAGTGCGTAAGTCCTAGAGTATTAGACATCTCCGAAAATTTCCTCGCTTAATACTTTTAATTTCCATTATTTTAGCTATTAAAATTTTAATGGTCATAAATTAATTTAAATTATTATTCCTATGACAATGATTAATTAAAGGGAACGATAAAGATTATACGAATCTATGAACATCGCAGAAGCTACTGGTTTAACGAATACTCAGAGAAAAACCTTAGTTTCTTTAGGTGCTGTTAATTTTCAAAGAAGGGAGTAGAGAATAGGTAATTGGAGTGCGAGCATCTTGCTCGCTAGTCACTAATATTTTTCCTAAACTTCCTGCTTATCCTTCGTCGTCAACTGCTTAATCACCAACTGAACAGCTAAAGCTAACAACCCAACTCCAACTATTCCAAATATTCCCGTACCTAAAGCAACTACCCCTACAACCAAAGTTCTCACTGCTGAAGAAATACTCACTACCATCGGATTATCGGAAGTAACTGGTTTATTTGCAAAAGTCGTCGCGATCGAAATCATTAATTTGTACATCGCAAATCCCAATCCTCCACACATGGTTGCTCCGATGATGCAACGTAGTGGAGTCGGTTGATTTTCTTCTTGATTCTCGGTTGTTTCGGTGATTTTTTCTTCAGTCATGATTTTTGTAATATCTTTGTGGTGAAATTCGCTTCTACCTAAGAACTTCACCCCTCTTTTTAATAAGGAGAGGGAAGGGGGTGAGGTTTTTTTATGATGCTACTTGAATCCCATTCGTTATCAACCGGGTGACGAATAATTCTAAATCTGGATCGGGAATCTCTTTTCTCAAATTCAACTTTACTTGTTCTGCTTTCTCTTTAGATTCGCATAAAGCAAATACACTTGGGCCACTACCCGACATCATTGTTCCTAAAATGTCGTATTTCGCAAAGCTTTCTTTCAACTGCAATACTTGGGGATACTCCGGTAATACTACCTTCTCTAAATCGTTATGCATTTTCTGCGCGATTTGTTTCACATCTTGACGCAAAATTGCTTGAACTATTTCTCCCGAATTTACCGCACTCGCACGGGCTGCTAAACTTTCTTTATCCTTAATATAACTATCGCCAAACTCGGAGCGATAGGTATTATAAGCCCAAGCTGTGGAAACTTCTAAACTACGATACTTCGCCAATACTATATATATATCTCCCAAATCCGATAAAGAAGAAAGTACCTCACCACGACGAGTTGCGATCGCAGTTCCCCCTCCGATACAAAATGGTACATCAGAACCAATTTTCGCGGCTAGTTCTTCTAATTCTAATTTAGTTAATCCTAATTTCCACAATAAATTCATCCCTACCAACACTGCTGCTGCATCTGTTGAACCCCCTGCTAAACCTGCTGCTACGGGAATGCGTTTGTGAAGCGTTATATCTACACCCCCAAAAGTCGCAAAGCTATCGGGAAATTCTTGTGCCATTAAATCGGCAGCCCGGTAAGCTAAGTTACTTTTATCTACGGGAATCTGCTTATTGTCGCATCGCAACCGAATCGACTGTACACCGTTTGCTTCTAGGTCTATTTGGTCTGCAAGCTCAATACTTTGCAGTATCATTGCTAACTCATGATACCCATCAGCGCGATCGCCAATGATTTCCAAATATAAGTTAATTTTGGCTGGAGCAATTAAGGTGTAGCTACGCATCTTGATTTTCTAGTTCGTTGGCTAAGTTGACCCACTGCTTTACGCTCAATTCTTCGGCGCGAGCTTGGGGATTAACGCTTAACTTTTCCAATAATTGTGTCAGATTCTCGCGCTCTACTACCGATTGCAAATTATTTCGTAACATTTTGCGTTTTGCGCTAAATCCCACTTTGACTAAGGTTTCCAATCTACGGGGATTCTTCGCTAAAATTTCTCTCTCTCGTGGTATTAACCTGATGAGTGCAGAATCAACTTTTGGTGGGGGATAAAAAGCTATGGAAGGTACATTACAAATCATCTCGCAATCTGCTAGATATTGTACCCTTACCGATAATGCTCCAAATGCTGTTCTTCCAGGTTTTGCAACAATTCTTTCGGCAACTTCTTTCTGTACTAATAATACTATTGAATCGTAAGGTTGGGGATTCGGATTGCCAATCTTTCCTAACAACTTTTCGATAATAGGGCCGGTAATATTGTAAGGAATATTCGCTACTACTTTATTTTGATTTTGAAAGGTTGGAAAATCTTTAACTAAAGCTGGTAAATCTACATTTAAAAAGTCTTCATTCAACAATAAAAAATTTTCCTTCTCTCCCAACTTCTGAGCTAAGAACTTACATAAATCGTCGTCAATCTCCACAGCAACTAAAGATTTTACTTTTTCTAAAAGCTGATGAGTTAATATCCCTTTCCCAGGACCAATTTCTAATACTCTGTCCGAATTTTGTAAATCGGCAGCCTTGATAATACTATTCAAAGCCTTATCACTGCGTAACCAATGCTGAGCAAGGGACTTGCGCGGTCTCATTCTCCATATCTCCCTTCATTCATTATTTTTTAGATATCATTTCAAAGTCTATTCTTACTTTTACCTTACTTTTTATCGTTTGATATATAGTAATGCAGTACTAATAAGGTCAGGTTTTCATCTATCACTCGTCAGAGCAATAAGACTAATGTACTAACGGGTGAGATGAGAAAAAGTATTTGAAATACAGCTTAATTGTTAGTTTGATTAACGGGAATTTCGATGATAAATTCAGTTCCTTCTCCTGGGATAGAAAACAATGATAAATTGCCACCATGTTTATTTACCACAATTTGATAGCTAATAGATAGACCTAAACCAGTACCTTTTCCAACTTCTTTTGTGGTGAAGAAAGGGTCAAATAGTTTAGATTGAATTTGGGGAGGAATTCCGGAACCGTTATCGGAAAGATGAATTGCGACTCGGTTATTTTCGAGGAGTTTGGTGTGAATTTGGATTTGAGGGGTAGAAAGAGATTTTTGCGATTCTAAAGCATCGATCGCATTAGCAAGAATATTCATCAGCACCTGATTTAGCTGACTGGGGAAACAATCAATCGGGGGAAGAGGAGCATAATTTTTAACGATTTCGATTTCGGGGAAGTTGGGTTTTGCTTTAAGACGATTTTGGAGAATCATCAAGGTAGAATCAATACCTTCATGGATATCTACGGGTTTAAATTCAGCTTCATCGAGACGGGAAAAGTTGCGTAAGGATAAAACAATTTCTCGGATGCGTTGGGTACCTTGTTTCATGGAATTCAAGATTTTGATAAAGTCTTCTTTGAGGAATTCTAATTCAACGGTTTCGATTTCCTCTTGGATATCTTCAGGGGGATTGGGGTAATGCTGTTGGTAAAGTTCGAGTAATCCAAGTAAATCTTGAGCGTATTGAGTTGCGGGAGTTATATTTCCGTGGATAAAATTTACGGGATTATTGATTTCGTGAGCAACACCGGCTACCATTTGACCTAAAGAAGACATTTTTTCACTTTGAATAAGTTGAGCTTGAGTAGTTTTGAGTTCGTGTAGGGTATTTTGTAATTCGATTTCAGCTAATTTACGTTCGGTGATATCTGTAGCAACACCAAGAAATTGCGTTACTTTACCATCTTGGTTACGAGTGAAGACGGTATCTCGACTGTAAAACCAGCAATACTCACCATCAGCTTTTCTAACCCGATATTCCGACTCATTAATTTCACCATCTTCAGAAACAGCAATTTTTTGGAAACCAGATGCTACTTTTTCTAAATCTTCTGGATGAAGAGTATTAGCAAGAAGGTTGTTTCCCATCTCTTGGATTTCTTGACGAGAATAACCGAGAATTGCAGCTAATTCGTGATTCGTGTAAATATTTTGCTGTTTTTCTAAATCATAAATATAGATAGTGCTGGGGGAAGAGTCGGTAATTCGTTGAATAAAATGCTGTTTCGCTTGGATTTCCGCTTCAGCTCGTTTATGTTCTGTGATATCGCGGACGTTCGCTAAGATGATATCTTGAGAATTTAGGGTAACTTTATGTAAAAAGATTTCCACATCAAAGGTATAGTTATCGTGGGGTCGTTTAGCTTTCCACTCGAATAAATGGCGATAAGCGGAGCTTGATGCCTTCGGCATTACGCCATTTGTAACCTTTTCCCAAATTAATGGTAATTCCTCGACGGGGTTATCGGGACTAGAAAAATCAGCCGCGATCGACATTTGGGTAACTTCGTCACGATTTACTCCAAACATTAGGAGCATTTGTTCGTTGACATCTATAATATTTCCATCAAGGTCGTGAATAATTATCGCATCGCAAACGCTATCTAATAAAGTTCGGAGATTTTGTTCCGAGGAGCGAATAACTTCTTCTGCTTGTTTTCGTTCGGTAATTTCAAAAGTCGTTCCTACCAAGCGGTAAATTCTACCATTAACATCTTTGAGAGGATTTAAAGTTGTTAACCACCAGCTTGGGGTTTCATCAAAATTAAAACACTCTTCGTAAACTATAGTTTCAGATAATTCCACACACTCGATAAACTTTTGCTGTACTTGTTCTCCTAAAACTTCACCAAACACTTCAGATGGTTTTTTACCCATTAATTGCTCGCTGCTAATACCAATAGCACGTTCGCAAGCAGGATTACAACCAGCGAAACGAAGGACTTTATTTTCTAAAATATCAACAACAAAGATAGCGTGTTCCGAACCATCGTAAACGTTACGTAAAAACTGTTCTTGTTCCTGGAATTGAGCTTCTGCTAATTTACGCTGGGTAATATCAATTATGCAACCGTCCGAGAAAATCGCACCATCAGGTTGTTGTTCTAATCGAGAGAATCCTTGCAACCATTTTTCCTTCCCCGAAGGAGTAATTATGCGCCATTCGTATTCCCAATTTTTTAAAGTTGGGATAGAATCAGCCATCGATTGATTGAAACCAACAATATCCGAAGGATGGATCATACTCGTAAGAATATCTGGGTTTCGACGAATTTGTTCGGGTTCTAATTCAACAAGCTCGCGACAACCATCAGAAACATAAGATAAACGGACATCACCATGCGGGTGAAGTTGGTATTGATAGAGCATACCCGGAACATTAGCAGCAAGACGGTTCAATCGCGTTTCAGTTTCAACTGCTAATAAAGTTCTTTCCTCAACCCGACGTTCCAAATCTTTATTTAATTTCTTCAGTTCATATTCGGTTTCATGTGTTGCGATCGCACCACCCAAATTCATTGCAAAAGCTTGTAAAATCGACTTTTGTGCGTCCGACCATTGACGTAAAGTTGTATAATCTTCAAAGCCGATAAAACCCCACCATTTACCTTTTACTTGAATGGGGACAACAAATATCGAAGGACTTCCCTGGACTTGAGAATCATCTTCAACAGTAATAATAGATTTACCTTGAGAAAGCTGTTCGTACCACAAGGGTGAAAAGTCGTTATAAGAAAGCTTTTGTAACAGAGGAAAATCTTGTTCCGAATTCACCCCATCTTTCACCCATTCCCAACGCTGACTCAAAAATAATTCCTTCATTACCTTCGGGGAATGATTTTCAAAAATATATATTCTATCCACAGCAGTAGCTTTACCCAACTCAGCTAAAGCAGTATTAATAGACATATCGTAATTTGCGATCGTCAACAAGCAACTGGTAGCATTCTTCATCCCATCAAGCAAAGCTTCCATCGCTAAAACACGCTGACTAATATCAATTACACAACCATCCCAAACAACATCACCTCCCGGTTGAACTACAGGTTGAGAAACCCCATACAGCCACTTTTGTTTACCAGAAGGAGTAATAATTCGCCATTCCGACTCCCATTTTTGCAAACTTTGAGCCGATATCTTAATAGTTTCCTGAAACCGGAGAAAATCATCATCGTGAATCATCTCAAACAGCAACTGAGGATTTTGCTTCACCTCCGAGGGTTCCAACTCATAGAATTCCCAACATCTAGAAGAAACGTAAGGGAAAGACATCGTACCATCCTTCTTCAGTTGGAACTTGTAAATCATCCCCGGAACATTATCAGCAGCATATTGAAACTCAACCTCCTGCTGACATAACTTCTCCTCCAAATCGGAAACCCTTTCCCGAAGCTTCACCAACTCCACGAACAAAGACTCATAAATACCTTTATCAATAGTAATGAGATTGTTTCCCATAGTCTCATCAACCGTCACAGCGGCTTATTTTATATAAAATTCATACTTATAGTTCCCAAAAAGCACCTCCTTTACAACATCTTCTCGATCTAAATTTTAGGGAGTAGGGAATATTAAAATAATTCGTAATTCGTAATTCGTAATTCGTAATTCGTAATTGAGTTTTGCAACGGGGATTTTACCCCGACGCAAAACGTGCTGCTTGTAGAAGCAGGGGACTTTAACCCCCAAAGTTGGTTAAAAAATATTTGTAAAATAGCTCTCACAACTCGATTTTAGGTTTCATAGTCTCAAATTTCTCTTATTTTGACCTCTTATTCCTTCTTTCCTCAGCGTTCTCCGCGTCTCTGCGGTTTATAAAAAAATGTCGCGTGTGTGATGCGATGAAAAAATCTGAACGTAGTAATGTCACACACCACCCTCTTGACTTTGACAATATCGTAAGTCCTAATAGCATCACGCACCATTGTTATCTTAAGGAAATTAGAATAATTAAAATTATCTCTTTTTCCATGAAGATAATTGGTGCGTTAGACGAATTAAAATTATTTATTTTCTTATAATATAGTCGTGCGTCTAACACACCCTACAAGAATTTTATCCCCCATTCAACAACTCTCCCAAGCGATGCTTAATTAAAATCCCCTTCAAAGACTCATTTTCTGCCTTCAAACTTAAATTTTCTGCTTCCAACTCCTTAATCCTCTCCTTTAAAGCTTCCTTACTAGTTCCTTGTCGGTGAATAACCACCTCCTGATAAATTTGTAAATTAGTATCCTCACTCATCCATCGCTGGTAAGTCTTCGTATGCTCCTGTACCGTATGTCCCATATAATCAGCCATAGTCTTAATTGGTACCTGTAAACGATGTCCGCGAATTGCAAAAGCATGACGCAAATCGTAAGGCTTAAAACCGATACCAATATTCCTAAACTTAATATGAATCAAAGCCGTTTTATTACTAAGACTTCCCCCAGCTTGCGGAAATTTAATATTCTTTAAATCAAATAATTCGATCCAGTGAGGATACAAAGGAGGAATTCCACAGCTTCTTTCTCCCGTCTTCGTTCCTTCAGTCAAACTGGGATTTAAATAAACTAGATGAAACTTATTATTTGTATCAGTAAAAGCTTCTAAATCAATAGCAAACAATTCATGAGGTCTTAAACCATAAGTAGCCAACATACCATATAACCATTGCCACTGTTCCGGTTTAGTTACATCCTTACTAGCATGACTTGATAACGGCTCTCCAACAGTCGAAAAACCATTTACAACCTCCTCATCAGTAGGGATTTTACGTAGAGTAGGTTGCGGCAAAGGAGTTGCATAAGAATCAATAATCTTACTACCATTAAAGTCGCAAAACTGGCAAAACTTCTTTAATTGCCAAGCCAAATAAAACCGAGAATTACTATTAGCTCTAGTATTCTTCAAAGCAGATTCCAAAGCATCCTCAGTTAAAAATTCATCTTGAGGTAACTTCTTTAAATGTCGTAAATAATGACTTTCCCAAGTTTTGATACCTTGCCTATTTTTCTCGTGAGTCTTCCAAAACTCCTCCCTATAATCATTAATTAATTCCCCAATTGTTTTTACAGCACTTTCCACAGATATAGGTATCAACTTCTGCGCTTGTTTACCTAATAACTCCGCAGTCCATTGAAACTGCTTCGTCATCAACAGCAAATCCAAATTCCTAGCTTTTGCGATCGCAGCTTTTAAACCTACATCATTAGCAGCAAAACCCAACGAAATGGTATACTGTCTATTAGAACTGTTATTCTTACCAATATCTCCAGGTTTACAGGGAAAAGTACCTTGTAAAGCAATAGTTTTACCATTAGTTAATTTCAATTTAACTTTTACAGCATCTAAACTTAAAGCCAAATTAGCTTGAGTCACGCTATATTTTATCCGTAGATACTCGCGCTCCAACTTGATAAACTCATCTTTCGCTGACTGTTTAGCCTTCCACAACTTCCATTTACAAGGTTCCCATTTATCAATTAAGATACCTTCCCATTCGGCTTGACGCAGATTGTAATTACTATATTGATTACTAGACATCTTACTTATTACTACTATCTTTGACTAAAAGCTTAAGTGGTATTTACTTATTTAATTAGAAACTAAAACCTGAATATCCTTCTGCTTAAATTAACAAGAATTGTAAAAAATGATGGTTTCAACAGTAGATATAGTATAAATTCATATCTGATTTCAGTTAGCTTAGGTATACAAACGTAGCAAATTGTTTTAACTTATAGATTATTTATTCGCACAAGCAAGTAAAACTTCCTAAAATTGCAGCTTATTAACATTAAAAAATATAGCAGTATCAGCTATAAATTGATACATAATAGATCTAACTCACACTGAACTTATGAGAAATATTCAGGAGCTATAAGCCTTAATACTATGAACAAAATTATCCGTCAAAACAAAAAATATATATTCCCCTTAATGCTATCAGCAATCGCGATCGCGATCGGCAGTTGTGGTTCCAATCCCACATCTGATAACCCTGACAGTACAGAATCCCCCATAGCAAGCAGTCCATTACCCACCCCTAGCAGCGAAATCCAGACCCCCCAAATTGAAATTACTACTACCCCAACCCCAACCGTAAAAACAGCACCGCTTGGGACGCAAACACCCCCATCAGAAACCCCCAGTCAAAATAAAACCGCAAGCTCTAAAAATGTAGATATTACCCTATACACAAGCGACTCACAATGTCAAGAACTAGTGCCTAAAAAAGTATCCGTATCGGTAGACGAACCAGTAAAAGATGCAGTAGGTAGAATTATTACAGAAAAAGATACCGGAGACTTCAACATCTCCAACTATCGAGTTAACGTTAACAACGGAATTGCTACAGTAGATTTACGTCTATCACCCAACTCCCCACGACAGTTAACCTCACTTTCAAGTTGCGAACAATTTGCTTTATTTGGAAGTCTTCGTAAAACTCTAACAAGTAACCCCAAATGGAATATTAAAGACGTTCGCTTTACCGAAGCTGGTCAAGAAATCGTTTTATAATTTAGTAGGGTGCGTGATGCTTAAATAAATATTTAACACGTTCATAATATTTATAGCGTCATGCACCGTTTTTAACTAATAAGTAATACAGAAGATTTTCAAAAATTCGATATTTTGAGTAAGTGAAAATTAACCACAAAGCACTAATAATATAATCAGTGCATTAAACCTATTTAAATACTCCGTTAAATCAATATATAGTCTTACGTATAACAAACCCTACAAGAATTTATTATTTCTAACTTTTATTAATTTCTAACTCTTTTGTGCAAGCCACTTTTCCACCAATTCAGCCATAATATCACTCATTTGACGCTCATCAGCAGCAGCAGCCAACTTCAAATTACGATGCAATTTTTTCGGTAAATAAACAGTAGTACGAACATAACCAGGGTCAGTACTTTTACTTTTAAAAGTAACCTTTTCCTCATCTAATTGCGGCTGATCTCTTGTTTGACGAGAACGAGCAGCATCAATTAATTCATCAAAACGACTACTTTTCTTCTTATTCAAGATAAAATCTCCTTACCAACATCAGCATAACATCGCCATGCAACTTGCGCGTAAGGGTCATTCACAGCATTAACTGGTACTCCTTCTAAAGCTGCTCTTTGAAACACCGCAAGTCGCTTTATTACTGCTTTAAAAATAGGTAGTTTAGCATTTTTTAACGCCAACTTAACCTCTTTTCCTGACTTATTTGGACTTGGAGGAACAATAGTCAGCAAAATTCGATAATTAGCCTTTAATTTATCAAGTAATTCAACCATCTGCATAGTAGCAGCTAAAGCAATAGCATCTGGGGTTGTCGGTACAATTACTAAATCGCATCCACAAGCAATACTTTTCAACTCCTTAAAACTTGGTTTAGTCGGAGTATCAATTACTATATGTTCGTACAAAGCAGCCAAAGTAATCCCATCATCCTCCGAGGCAACTTTAAAGGGTAAACTACCCCGATTAGACCAGTCTAATGCACTGCGGTTAAGGTCTCCGTCTACCAACAAAGTATCAGCCTTTGCTTGCAGGTATGTCGCAACGTGTAACGCAGTTACAGACTTACCTACACCCCCTTTAAAAGCTGCCACAGTAATAATCATCTGTTCCCCTTTATAAAAACTTATACCTTAAAAATTTTACATCATACACTTAAATGTTTAGACATCCAAACATCTTTTAAACATTTAGATGTTCAGCTTGTTAAACATTTGGATGTTTAACATACCAAATAAATAGTATGTGTACTAAATATGCACGATAAAACTATATATAAAATATTTATACGCGAAGTAATGATCAAGAAAAATACCTTTAAAAAGTCAACGCAGCATACTCAAATCGAAGGTAAATCAGAAAAAAGAATAAGACTAAAAACCATAAAAAGAGTAGATAGACACGCTACCTAACATCAACTACAATCTGACTGATAGAAGTAATACTTATTGCATTATTAGCTATTGTATGCTATGAAAAAATTCTCTGTCATCTAGTTGATAGCAGCAGTATCCTATAGAGATAGGAACATATAAAAGTAAAAGGTAAAGAATATGGATGTAAAGCTAATTCTAGTAGTACTAACAGTCGTTTTTACATTGTCATGTTTGATTTTTGGTACCAAGAATGGTTTTTATGATTCAGAAAACTATCACGGTAACGGTTCCGCACATTAAAAACGCGACGCTTATTTAAATAGTAGATGGAGAGGAATTTGATATTACTTTCTCTCCTCTTTCTGCAAAAATAATACGGGGGGAATATATGAGCGAAGGCTATTCAATAGCCTCTCTTGATGAAGGGGGAAGCCAAAGCGAATTAGAATGCTTTACTTATGGTGTCCATCAAGATGATGAAGGTATGTGTCTATTGGTGCGAATGGGACCCCATCGCATCATGCTGGACTGTGGGTTGGCAGATATTTCACCCTTAACAAAAGGGTTGAAAAAGTCCGCACGTCCGGAAAATACTCCCTTACCAGCCGACATCGTACTAATAACTCACGCTCATCCAGACCATGCAAGAGGATTGTTAGCATTACATCAAGCATTTCCCCTTATTCCAATTTATGCTAGCGTCGTCACCTGTAAATTACTACCGTTAAATTGGTTAGATCGAAAACCAGAAGAAACCTCTTCATTTTTTCAAGCATTAGAACTACGTACAGTCATAGAGCTTAAAGAAAATCTCACAGTTGAATTTTTTCCTTGCGGACATTTACCCGGTGCAGTCGCAATTTTACTCACCTATACAACTACCCAACGTTCTTATAAATTGCTGTATACGGGAGACTTTTTCCTATCCAACTCGCGGTTGGTAGAAGGCTTTCGCTTAGAAGAATTACGCGGAATCGAACTAGATGTTTTAATTGTAGAAGGAAGCTACGGTACCGCTCGTCATCCCCATCGTCGCAATCAAGAAAATCAACTAGCAGAAAGAATTAATCGCGCGATCGCAGAAGGTTCATCAGTGTTAATGCCTACGCCCCTTCTAGGTTTAGGTCAAGAATTACTCATGCTTCTCCGCAGTCATCATCACTTTACCGGCAGGGATATAGATATTTGGGTAGATGGAAATATTGCTGCGGGATGTGACGCTTATTTAGAACTACTGCCTCATCTTCCCGCTTCAGTTCAGAATTTTGCCCGTCATCAACCGTTATTTTGGGATGAGCGAGTGCGTCCCCGCGTCCGTCGTTTAGAAGATTCCACAATAAGTAATCTTAATAATTCTCCCTGTATCATTCTTACCGACTCCAAAACCGATCTAACAAAATATTACCGATCGCTGTCCCGTTCTTGGTTAATATTACAGCCAGAAAAAACCGACATTCGAGCAGAACATCATCCCGAATTAGGAACCGTAGAAAGCTACCTGTTAGCACAGCATAGCGATGGTCCGGGTACCACCCAATTAATTCACAACTTGCGACCCCAACACGTAGTTTTCGTCCACGGTTCACCCGCTTATCTAGCAGATTTAACGGGTTTAGAAGAATTGCAAAATCGCTATCACGTCCATTCTCCCGAAACTCAAACCTTAGTTCAACTTCCCATCGGGGACACATTTTTACAACCAGCAGCCCCAGATACCAATTATGCAGGAGAACTTACTCAACTAGAAAAAGCAATCCTGATTACACTCACTGATAGTATTACCAAAGACCCCCGCTGGCAAGAATTCGCCGACACCGGCTTAATAGAAGTACGCTGGCAAGGAGAAGAACTTGTATTGCGGGGATTATCTCAAAGAGAACTACTCAACCAAAATAGCGATCGCAATATTTGGTCATCGTTAAATTGCTGCGGAACCTGTAAACATCAAAGGGGACAACGGTGTTGGAATCCCGCGTCCCCTTTGTATAACTTTAAAGTAACGCTAGTTGGTTACTGTCCAGCCTTTGAAAGTGAAGAATGAGTAACTAAAGACAGCTTACTCAGGATTAGAGTCAGTAGACGGATTGTGAATACGTTCAGCCTCCGGACAATCCTCAGTTAACAAAGGTTCAACATTACCTCGCGGAACCGAAGCAAGTTTTTGAGTTACAGCACCAATACTTTCCAGACGAACCATCTCTTCCCAAGAACAAATTTCATCTTCCTCTTCAGTCTCATAGCGCAGGGTGACTAAATCTCCCTCGATATCTATAATGCGAGCTCGTTCAATCCAGCGTTGCTGGTCTCGCAAAAAAATACATATCTCCCGCGCATCACAGCATAGTTGATAAATCTTGCGGTGTAGCATTAGTGCGCTTCTACCTTTTTCTCAACGTAATAAAATCTTTCAAAATTTGGGATTGACCCAATGAATAACCAGAATGACTATAGTGCGGTATTATAACCCAAATCGGCATGATTAACTGAATTTTGGGTTTAATAAGATTATTTGGCTCGCCGCACTAAAAAAATAAACTCACAATTAGTTATTCAAGGAATATTTGCTTCATAGAAATGAAATAGCTTGGAATTTTCACCGACCAGATAAAATATCGCTGATAAGTCATTTCTATCATTATGAATTAAATGATACTCCAAAGCAAGTGAATATTGCGGTTGTCTAATTTGCCTACTTGTAATCATTGGCATTGCTGGGAGTAGGTGGTGCGGACTGCAATTAACCCACCTCTATGTTATGGATCTTAACTCAATATTCGCCGAGTTCACCTGCTTATCGAACAATAACATTAACTTTTATTTATCAGATAATATTTTATAGCAGATTGTAGCTTGCTCTGGACATGATTATAATTATTATTTTTGCGCGAGAAATTCCATAGAGATATTTGAAGAAGCTTCCCGCTTAACTAGACCTACACGAACAGCATCGCACAGTCGCTTTAATGCAGCCACATCTTCAGGCTGATATATTCTGGTAGCTAGCATCTGATGCAGCAACCCTTCGGACTCAACGCTTAAATATCCGGTTTGAAAAGCAGATTGAACAAGTGCGCGAATCATTATTAATTAAAGTTAGGTTAGCATTTCATCATCTATTATTCTGAAACAGCCACTAATCTTTTTAAGTGATTTTATTCATGAATTTTAGTGATTAAAGTCACAGCTACCTACTAAGCATAAATTTCGCTCCAAAACTCTCAAGTCTATCTATATCAGAATAAACACTACTATGAAAATTTGCATTTTAATAAAAAAATACTTGAGTTAAAGTTTTATTGAATACTAAATATCTATTTGACGCTTAAATTTCAAGTATAATTTAAAATACTTTCTCGTGCGGAAGTACGTAGAATAAATTACAAGAAAAATCGGCGAAAATCCTCATCTTTATCGCTTAAACATACAAAAGTTAGATTAAAAGTAGCGAACTTAAGCGCTAAAGCCTCGCAAGCAGGACGTTCGGTAGCGTAATGTCCAGCATCAACCAAAATAATTCCAGCGTCGCGGCTTTCTTGAAACTGATGAAACTTGCAGTCAGAAGTTAAATACACCTTCGCACCAGTTTTACTTACCGACTGAATAAAACTAGCTCCGGAACCCCCTAAGACTGCCACTTTGTCAACAGACATTTCTAAATCCGCATTAGGAGAAAAAAGTAAATTAGGTGGTTTGAGTAAAGTTTGAATTTTTGTAAGTAGTTCCCGCAAAGTTAAGCTAGAGTTAAGACAACCAACACGTCCATATCCCAAACCCGGTTGAGTGTTTACTATCGGAGACACTTCTTTAAGATTTAAAAGTTGTGCTAGAACATCCGCAGTACCATCATTTACCTGGTCAAAATTAGTATGAGCGCTGTAGATACCAATATGATGAATAAACGCTAAACGTACCATTTCCCCAATTGCATCACCAGTACGCAGCGACTTAGGGGGAGAAAAAATCAAAGGATGATGAGCAAAAATTAGATTAACCGGATTACCCGCATTTTTTAAGTTGATAGCTTCCTGCATCACAGCCAAAGTAGGAGTTAAACATACCAAAACCCCAGCATCTTCGTTTAATACTCCCGGCTCCACCTGCCAACCGCAATTATCCCATTTTTCTTGCCATGCAGGATTAGCCCATTTCTCAAACCAAGTAATTAAATCAGTAATTTTCATTCAAGTTTTAAAAATTTGTTAAGTATTAATAATATAGGGAGTAGGGAGTGATCTATTACACCATTGTATTGGATAAAAAAATGGGTTTTTGATTCTTGATCGAACATTAATTATTTGGTTCTTCAGTACATAGTATGTTAAATATCTGACTAAAAACTCTTCCATCCTTACTATATAAAGACAATTGGATTTATTTTTAAATCGATATAAAGCAATAAATATTGCGTCTTATTACTACTCCCAATTACCAATTCCCCATTCCCAATTCCCTACTCCCCAGAAACATGAACAACTAACTCTCTATTATGATTCCGCTGACGATGCTCCCAAATATAAATTCCTTGCCAAGTTCCTAGTACCAAATGTCCGCGATTAATTGGAATATGTTCGGAAGTATGAGTAATCGCAGTACGGATATGAGCAGGCATATCATCAGCACCTTCATCATCGTGAATGTATTTTGCCGACTCAGGGACTAGTTTAGCCATAAAATTAGCCAAATCTAATAATACATTGGGATCGGCATTTTCTTGAATTAATAAACTAGCAGAAGTGTGACGTAAAAACAAAGTACAAAGTCCAGTTTCAACTTTCGATTCAGCAACTATTGCTTCAATCTGATGAGTAATATTGTACAAAGATTTACCAACTGTAGAAACTCGAAGTAATTTTTGATAGTGAGACATCTTGCAGTATGTGATGATTTTATTTTTCAAGTAACTAGTGAATATACGTAAGTATAAATAGAGAAAGTAGCATTACCTAGGGGGAATTGCTGTTGTTTGCTCGAAACTCGGTAGTTAGACTAAGTAGCATCTGAAAGAGTTGCTCTGCACAGTTTTGGAATTTCTAAGGTCATTAGGGACATCTTTTTTTCTCAACCAAATATTTTCAGGGTGCTATAATTTTCTTGTTCGAGACCGTATTTAAATATTATAGGAACTATTAGTGCTTGAAAATCGCCCAGAGAGTGTGATACTTCAAGGTAGTTTCTGTTGAAAAATTTATAATGTCCAACTATATAAAACGTCGCGATCGCAAAAAGCTGAAGAAAAATCCCGCCGGTATCCTATTAGTAATTGTAATTTGGAGTTTAGCTATGGGTTGGCTTCTAGCCCTAGCCACCAACGTCCACGCAGCCGTTCCCGCTTCAGAAATCGGTACGGTTGATGTAATCCCCGCACAATACGAAATGGGGCAAAAGCTTTATTTAGAAAATTGTTCTAGCTGTCACATAGCCGTGCCACCATCCGTATTACCAACTCAAACCTGGAAAAATCTACTACAAGATGAGCAACATTACGGTGCAAGATTAAAACCTTTAGTAGACCCAACAAGAATGTTAGTGTGGCGCTACTTATCAACCTTCTCCCGTCCCCACAAACAAGAAGAAACAACACCTTATAGAGTCAACAAATCGCGATTTTTCAACGCTTTACACCCCCAAGTAGAATTACAGCGTCCCGTACAGCTAGGAAGTTGCGTAAGTTGTCATCCAAGTGCTATAGAATACAACTTCCGGCAGTAACAGGTTAAAGGTCAAAGGTCAAAGGTAAGAATTTATAAC
>NZ_JAYGHM010000002.1:79214-102420 GCF_034931125.1 Rivularia sp. UHCC 0363
TGTCCCCCCTCTCCCCAAAACAAGACGGAAAACCAACCATCCCCGATCGGCGTTTACGGCGCGGCATTGAGGATGAAATGATACTATATATTTTAGATAAATATAAGTTCTTTGTTAAAACCAACTATTTAGTAAGCTCGTTGGCTGGTATTGGTACTGTTTTTGAGTTAATTCTCTTGGAATGCATCTTTGCCCAGCAAGTTTGCAGCTTATTAAAGGTAACTGTACTTATAATCATTGCCATCATCAATAAAATCTTTCTTCATTACGAACCGTTAAATTAAAGAAGCCATGCTAAAAACCTTGTTGGGCGACCCCAACGCTCGTAAACTAAAAAAATACCAGCCATCCATTACTGAAGTTAACCTTTTAGAGGAAGAAATTAAAGTTCTTTCTGATGAGGAACTCAAGGGTAAAACAGCAGAATTTAAACAGCGTCTTAAGAAAGGCGAAACCCTCGATGATATCTTACCAGAAGCTTTCGCAGTTACTAGGGAAGCTGCCAGACGAGTTCTAGGAATGCGTCACTTTGACGTGCAGCTATTAGGTGGGATGATTCTGCACAAAGGACAAATTGCGGAAATGAAAACCGGGGAAGGAAAAACCCTGGTTGCAACATTGCCTAGTTATTTAAATGCTTTAACTGGAAAAGGTGTACACGTCATTACCGTTAACGATTACTTAGCACGTCGTGATGCCGAGTGGATGGGACAGGTACATCGTTTCCTGGGATTGACTGTAGGACTAATTCAGTCCAGCATGACTCCCGTAGAACGGAAGAAGAATTATGACTGTGATATTACCTACGTTACCAACAGTGAAATCGGTTTCGACTACCTGCGGGATAACATGGCTACTTCAATGGCGGATGTTGTACAGCGTCCGTTCAACTATTGTGTAATTGACGAAGTAGATTCGATTTTAATTGACGAAGCCAGAACTCCCTTGATTATTTCTGGTCAAGTAGAAAGACCGACCGAGAAATATGTCAAAGCTTCTCAAATTGCCCTAGCCTTGCTTAACGAAGAAGATTACGAAGTAGACGAAAAAGCTCGTAACGTACTTTTAACCGATGAAGGTTTTCAGAAAGCAGAACAGTTATTAGAAGTAAACGATTTATTTGACCCCGAAGACCCTTGGGCGCATTTTATATTTAATGCGATCAAAACCAAGGAACTGTTTTTGCAAGACGTAAACTACATTCTTCGTAACGGGGAAGTGGTAATTGTCGATGAATCTACTGGTCGGGTATTACCGGGAAGACGTTGGAGTGACGGTTTACACCAAGCAATTGAAGCCAAAGAAGGTGTAGAAATTCAGCCGGAAACCCAAACCTTAGCTTCGATTACCTATCAAAACTTATTTTTGCTATATCCCAAATTGGGTGGAATGACCGGAACCGCAAAAACAGAAGAAGTCGAATTTGAAAAGATTTACAAATTAGAAGTAGCCGTAATTCCTACCAACCGTATCAGGCAACGTCACGATATGGCTGATATGGTATTTAAAACAGAAGTTGGTAAATGGCAAGCAATTTCTAAAGAATGTGCTGAAATGCACGAAACTGGTAGACCAGTTTTGGTCGGAACCACAAGCGTAGAAAAATCAGAATTACTCAGCAAACTGTTGAAAGAGATTAGCATTCCCCACGAATTGCTCAACGCAAGACCCGAAAATGTGGAACGGGAAGCCGAAATTGTCGCTCAAGCCGGACGTGGGGCAATGGTAACTATCGCCACCAACATGGCTGGTAGAGGTACTGATATTATCTTAGGTGGTAACGCCGAATATATGGCGCGTTTAAAAGTTCGGGAATACTTAATGCCCCGGATTGTGAAGCCAGAAGACGAAGATGTATTTTCACCTCATAGAGCAACTTTACCTTCTGTAACGGGTGGAGGACAAGGTTTTACTCCTGGGAAAAAAGTGAAAACCTGGAAAGCTTCCCCGAAAGTATTTCCTACGAATATAAGTAAAGAAGCCGAAGATATTCTTAAAGAAGCAGTAGAAGCTGCTGTCAAAGAATATGGTGAACGCAACTTATCTGAACTCGAAGCCGAAGATAAAATCGCCATAGCAGCCGAAAAAGCACCAACAGAAGACCCCGTAATTCAGAAAATGCGGCAAGCATACAACCGCGTTAAAGAAGAATACGAAGCATTCACCGACCAAGAACACGACAAGATTATTTCCTTGGGTGGATTGCACGTAATTGGTACCGAACGTCACGAATCCCGGCGGATTGACAACCAGTTGCGCGGACGTGCTGGAAGACAAGGAGACCCAGGTTCTACCCGGTTTTTCCTCAGTTTAGAAGACAACTTAATGCGGATATTCGGTGGCGATCGCGTTGCTGGTTTAATGAATATGTTCCGTGTAGAGGAAGATATGCCTATCGAATCGGGTATGTTAACTCGCAGTTTGGAAGGAGCGCAGAAAAAAGTCGAAACCTACTATTACGACATTCGTAAGCAGGTTTTTGAGTATGACGAAGTAATGAATAATCAGCGTCGGGCAATTTATGCCGAACGTCGTCGAGTATTAGAAGGACAAGATTTGAAAGAACAGGTAATTAAATATGCCGAAAAAACGATGGATGACATCGTGGATTATTACATCAACCCAGATTTACCATCGGAAGAATGGGAATTAGAAAAATTAGTTGATAAGGTCAAAGAATTCGTTTATCTGCTATCGGACGTACAGCCTTCACATTTAGAAGATATGTCCATGAGCGAAATCAAAGCCTTTTTACACGAGCAGGTTCGCATCGCTTACGACATGAAAGAAGCCGAAGTCGATCAAATTCAAGCCGGATTAATGCGTCAAGCAGAACGATTCTTTATTCTACAGCGGATTGATACCTTGTGGCGCGAGCATTTGCAGCAAATGGAAGCTTTAAGGGAGTCAGTAGGATTGCGTGGTTACGGTCAAAAAGACCCCTTAATTGAATATAAGAGCGAAGGTTACGAACTATTCTTGGATATGATGACAAACATCCGCCGCGACGTAGTTTACTCCTTATTCATGTTTCAACCACAGCCACAACCTACAGTAGAAGCATCGCAGATGGTCTAGCGATTTTGGATTTTAGATTTTGGATTTTGGATTGTAGGAATATTTAGGAACCGGGTTTTATTGAACACCCGGTTTTTTTTGAGATTTTGTCTTGTTTCAAAGAAAAAGGCTCAATTGATCGGCAAATCCGGGACAAGGAATCAACTTGCATGGTTAAGTGAAGAATCCGCTTTACTCCTCTCCAAGCAATTCACCAAAATACCCATTATTTTGCCCAAGTTATCGATATAATACTCTTGATTGTCAATATAAACGGTTTTTTCTTCTAACTTTAGAAACAACCAGGAAGTTCCAGTTGTAACTACTCCATAAATCGTTGACACGTCATTATCTTGCTTTTTGTTAAAAATTTGTGCTGCTACCATTTCAGCTACGCACTGTCCTATTCCATTAATAATTAAATCGTTTTTAGCTTCAACTAATATGATAACAGGAGAACTTATTGCGTACATTTCCGTACTCAACGCGATCAAAAAATCAACATAACCAGTTAAGCCTAAAGAAATATCAACATTAAAAAGGCTCCCAGAAAATAAACTGATTTTTCTTGAAAGAATTTTTCTAATTTCTACCAATATTGGAATTACCAATAATTCAGACTTGGCTTTTTCTGTACTTATTGCTCTCGCTAGTGGCAGGTATTCTTCTAATAATTCGACTAATAAAGCAGAAGGCTCTATGCTGCTGACATCTTTAAACAAGTTCTCTGACTCGATTGTGACTAGATCGAAGTCCTTCTTAGCTTTACTTAAAGTGAAGTTATTGTACGCCATAATGAACTACCCTGCCGTAAGACGGACGGGGTTTTTACAATAAAATAATAAATATGATGAGTATATCAGGAATAAAAATTATCTTAGTAGAACCAGCCGGACCATTAAATGTCGGTTCCATAGCGCGGGTGATGAAAAACTTTGCATTTAAACAACTGGTTTTAGTTAACCCACAATGCGATTATTTGGGGGAGGAAGCAATGAGAATGGCAGTTCATGCCAAAGACGTTTTAGAAACAGCAGTATCCGTGCCTACATTACCCCAAGCACTAGAGGGATGCAAAAGAGCGATCGCCACAACAGCCAGAAGCCGCGATTTTAAAAGTCCCCTACAAACACCTCGCGAAGTATTACCTTGGTTGTTAGAAGCATCCGCACAACCAGCAGCATTAATTTTCGGTAGAGAAGATCGGGGATTAAGCAACGGAGAATTAAACTACGCTCAAAAATTTATGCGTATTCCCACTGATGCTGGATATGCATCATTAAACTTGGCTTCCGCTGTCGCAATTAGCTGTTACGAACTAGCACAGAGTCAAGGACATACCGTTGAAACTAATGCGGATGATAACGAACTCGCATCATTAGAGGTTGTCGAAGCATATTATAAACAGTTAGAATCACTACTGCTGTCTATTGAGTACCTTTATCCTCATACAGCTACCAGTCGCATGGAAAAATTTCGGCAATTGTATAATCGCGCTCAACTACAGAACCAAGAAGTCGCAATGCTCAGAGGTATTTTACGACAAATGCAGTGGGCGCTAACACAACCCGGAAAGTTATAAAAAGTGATGAATGAATATTAATCATGTGCGCTATTACTCCCCAAAAGTAAGAATAATAGCTTAGACTATACACAAAAATGCGACAAAGAATGATTTGACTTGGGGATTAGTACCGGATTTACAGAGTAAGTGGGTTAGAAGGAGTAACTGTGTCAGGTTATAAATTTACAGATGGACGACGACAACCCACAAAGCGTCGTCAAAAAGTACGTAAAGTTCAAAAGTTAGAAAACGGTAAAGTCAAAATAATCGGTACACGTTCGCCAACTATTGGTGAGACAGTTTCGCGTACAGTAGTAAATTCCTCCTCAAACACCGCGAAACCTCCCCGCAAGCGACAAGTCGAATCACCAGCAGAAACTTGGTTGAGAAAAAGAAATGCATCTCAAGCAGCATCTAATGGGATGAAATCGGCGGCTGCAAATGGCAAGATTCCACCCTTAAAATTTAAAAAACGGGTGACTAAAAGAGTTAAAGTATCTAATAAAACTCGCTTGAAACCGATGGCGAGAACCATGCTTTACATATTGCGCTTATTAATTGTAGGAGTCGGCATTGGCGCAATTGTTGGTACATTATTATCAGTATTAGACCCAGCGACTCAGGTTACTACAGCCAAATCATCGAATGTAGAACAAAATCAACCTGCATCTGCTGCGAATAATCAAGTCTATTTAACCCAAGAAATAATTCCTCTCAAAAGCGCCATTCAAAGTCTTACAGGTACTACCCCAGATTTAATTCCCGGAGTTTTTATTGCCGATTTGGATACGGGTAATTACGTAGATTCAAATGCTAATAGTGTATTCCCAGCCGCTAGTACAATAAAATTACCCATACTTGTTGCCTTTTTCCAAGATGTAGATGCAGGAAAAATTCAGCTAAACGAAATGCTGGTTATGCAGCAAGGAATGGTTGCAGAAGGTTCCGGTGATATGCGGACTCAACCAGTAGGAAGCAAATTCACGGCATTGGAAGTTTCGACCAAAATGATGGTAATCAGCGATAATACCGCCACAAATATGTTAATCGATCGCTTAGGTGGAATAGAAGCCTTAAATCAAAGATTTCGCAGTTGGGGATTAACAGCTACAGTACTCCGCAATCAATTACCCGACATAGAAGGAACTAATACCACCAGTCCCAAAGAATTAGGACAGGTAATGGCAATGGTGAGTAAAGGACAATTAGTTACAAACACCGGATCTCGCGATCGTATACTTGATATCATGCGCCACAACCAGAGACGGCACCTATTACCCACAGGTTTGGGTGCAGGAGCAGAAATTGCCAACAAAACGGGTTATATTGGCGCAATGTTGGGGGATGTCGGTTTAATTGATTTACCCACAGGAAAGCGCTATATTGCCGCAGTTATGGTAAAGCGTCCTAGAAACGATCCTCGTGCAGAAACTTTAATTACATCTGTATCTCGTTTAACCTATCAATACTTTAACCAACCGGCTGCCATGACCGGAACACCTGGTACTAACGTTCTTCCTCCAAGCGGTAATTCACCTTACTTGAACAATCCAACTAGCAAAACAAACTCTTATCAGCCACCGCAAATGAATACAGTTCCCAGCGGTATAAATAATCAAATACCTACAACAACTTATCCGCAGAATGGGTACAATTCACAATATTATTATCCTTATCAAAATCAAAATCAAAGATAGAAACCGCGACGCTTAGGTTGAGAAGTCAGGCTTTTAGAATCCGTATCTGTAACAAGTGCAACGACTAGTACCCCACGGCGTAAATAAAGTACCCATTGTTTTAATAGAACTAACCCAATGGTCAGAAGTCGGGTTTTTAGAACAAGTATCTGTAATACGCGCAACTGGTAGTATAAAAAGCCGACTTGTCACTGAGGCATTTATCCTATTTGAGCAGTAGCGATCGCCACTATTACCATAAGCCTAATACTGTTATTCATACTACATTACTCACATTATTCTTTTTTTCAGATGTCTATGATGCTCAATTCTTAACTCCTAACTCCTCACTCCTAACTCCTAACTTTATATCCCTCGGTACGGGATTCCACAAACACCAAATCAAGCAATAGTTACTAAATTAGAA
Source organism: Rivularia sp. UHCC 0363 (assembly GCF_034931125.1). Taxonomy (NCBI): domain Bacteria; kingdom Bacillati; phylum Cyanobacteriota; class Cyanophyceae; order Nostocales; family Rivulariaceae; genus Rivularia; species Rivularia sp. UHCC 0363. The sequence goes on from NZ_JAYGHM010000002.1 coordinate 85,939, forward strand.
ATAGATATAATAAAATCTTTGTTTCTCACACATACATCTATCTATGACCGCAAAAGTTGCAATTTCAGATAATCCTTTGCTCAAATGTTCGGGTTTACCTCCTTTCACCGAAATCAAACCGGAACACGTAGAACCGGCTTTAAATCAATTACTTTCGGAATTAAATGAAGAACTAACTCAATTAGAAGCCGATGTAAAACCCACTTGGAGCAGTTTGGTAGAACCTTTAGAACGGATAACCGAACGTTTGACTTGGAGTTGGGGAATAGTAAGTCATTTGATGGGAGTAAAAAATAGCCCGGAGTTACGTCAAGCTTATGAAACCGCACAACCTGAAATAGTACAGTTTTCCAACCGACTTAGCCAAAGTAAACCCATTTATAACGGTTTCAAAGCCTTGCGAGAAGGTGATATTTGGAACACTTTGGATTCAGCACAGCAGCGAATAGTTGAATCCGCGATCCGCGATGCTGAACTAGCTGGTATTGGTTTGGAAGGTGAAGCGCAAGAACGTTTCAACGCAATTCAAATGGAAATGGCGGAAATTTCCACAAAGTTCTCAAATCATGTTTTGGATGCAACAAAAGCTTTTAATTTAACGTTAGTCGAGCCGGAAGAAGTTGCAGGTTTACCTCCAAGCTGGCTGAGTTTAGCAGCGCAAACAGCACGAGATGCGGGTGAAGAAAAGGCAACTCCCGAACATGGCCCTTGGCGCGTAACTTTGGATTTTCCCAGCTATTATCCTTTCATGCAGCACAGCAAGCGGCAAGATTTACGCGAAACATTATATAAAGCTTTTATCTCTCGTGCATCTTCGGGTGAGTTGGATAATAGACCAATAATTAAACGTATTTTGGAATTAAGGCAGGAATTAGCTGAGTTACTCGGTTATAAAAACTATGCAGAAGTCAGTTTAGCGAGTAAAATGGCTCCCAATGTAGAAGCAGTAGATAAACTTTTGGAAGAATTGCGTCTTACCAGTTACGATGCTGCTCAAAGAGAATTGGAAGAACTTAAAGAATTTGCAGCCGCTAAAAATGCCCCAGAAGCTAAAGATTTAAAAAATTGGGACATCAGCTTTTGGTCGGAACGTCAGAGAGAAGAGAAGTTTGATTTTACACAAGAAGAATTGCGTCCTTATTTTCCGCTTCCGCAAGTTCTCGATGGTTTATTCGGTTTGGTAAAACGCTTGTTCAACGTCTTTGTTACTCCCGCAGACGGACAAGCTCCAATATGGCATGAAGATGTCCGCTATTTCCAAATAGCTGATGAAACGGGTAGTGCGATCGCCTACTTCTATTTAGATCCTTATAGCCGTCCGGCAGAAAAACGCGGTGGTGCATGGATGGATACCTGTCTTAATCGTCGTAAAATTGAGACAAATGGTAAAACTGATATCCAGTTACCAGTGGCGTATTTGATCTGCAACCAAACCCCCCCGGTAGATGATAAGCCGAGTTTAATGACCTTTACGGAAGTAGAAACCTTGTTCCACGAATTCGGTCACGGTTTGCAGCATATGCTGACTAAGATTGATTATCCTAGTGCTGCCGGTATTAATAACGTCGAATGGGATGCCGTAGAATTACCCAGCCAGTTTATGGAAAATTGGTGTTACGAACGTCCGACTTTAATGGGAATGGCAAAGCATTATGAAACCGACGAACCGCTACCGGAACATTATTATCAGAAACTTGTAGCAGCACGCAACTATATGAGTGGTAGTGGGATGTTGCGTCAATTGCACTTTAGCCTGCTCGATATAGAATTACATTACCGTTATCGTCCCGGTGGTGATGAAACTCCCGATGATGTTCGCGATCGCATTGCCAAGAATACAACTATATTGCCACCCATCCCCGAAGATAATTTTCTCTGTGCGTTTGGACACATTTTTTCTGGCGGATATGCCGCAGGTTACTACAGCTACAAGTGGGCTGAAGTATTGAGTGCAGATGCTTTTGCTGCATTTGAAGAAGCCGGATTAGAAGACGAAGAAGCAATAAAAGCTACAGGTAAACGTTACCGCGACACCGTACTTGCTCTCGGAGGTAGCAAGCACCCGATGGAAGTATTTCAATCTTTCCGGGGTAGGGAACCAAGTACCGAACCTTTACTCAAGCACAATGGTTTGAAAAGTGCTGCTTAGGCGATGGTAAATTGTTGAGTTATAGCGCTTTTCGGCACCCCTCTCCTTGCTAAGGAGAGGGGATGGGGGTGAGGTTTTTGTATTCGATTCAACTGAAAACCGCTATAGCTATACACAAATTACTAAATTTTGCTCAGCATTATCTTTGTTTGCATCTACACCATGCTTTTGTGCATAAGCTAAAAGTTCCTGCGTCCATTCCGTGAAAATTTGAAATATTTTCTCGACTATATAAAAAGCTTGTTGACGTTGCGAATCTGTAAGTTTTATCGTCGCTACAAAACTTTCTGCTTCTGGTGTACGCATTGCGTGTCCAGTTTCTACTCGTAAATGTGCATCACCAAAATAGAAATAATCTGTTTTAGAAATTGCTTGTAGTTCGGAAGCAACTTGTGTTGAGTTATTAAAAAAGATATGACCAATAGACTCCAGTGCTTCAATAACTAATAATTTAATTATCGGAGCAGCTTGATAACTACATTTAGCAATTTGATAAGTTATTTGACGAGTGATTTTGGTTTCTTCACCCCAAATAAATCTTAGTCCTTGAGTGAAATTGATATTAGAGCTTAATCCAAGTTTTTCAATGTCCCTGAGATACCAAGACCAATGTTCTTCATCTTCATATGCGTGTTGGTTAATGATATGCTGAATTTGATTAACGGGTTGATGTTCCAAAAATACATATTTGTTTAAGTCGCTAAAACTCATAATAAAATGAGCCATACAAGGAGCAAAACTCAATCTTTGACTAGGGCTTAACTTTTGGTCTTGCATAAAAGCAAATAAAGGTAGCCTCGTAAATTCTTGCTTCTTACTTTCGATGATAGTTAATATCTCTAGCATAAGAATTTCCCTCCAATTTTTCTATTTTTTGTCGAGCTTAGTTGCAACATTTAGATGTAATTTTTATTGTGCGATCAATGACAGCTAATAACTAAATTAATCGTAGTTATTAGCCATGAATAAATCCTATACGTAGACTTTTGCAGAATCTTCTATTTCCTTATGTACTTCTAACTCTGCATTTTGCTTTTGTGCATAAGCAAGCAGTTCGTGAGTCCATTCGGTAAAAATGCTAAACACTTTTTCAACTACTTCATAAGCCTGTTGACGCTGCGAATCAGTCAGTTGGAGTGTTGCGAGTAAATCTTCTCCCCCTGGTGTACCCATAGCGTGTCCGCTTTCGAGATTGAAATGAAAATCGCCAAAATAGATGTAATTTTGACCAGTGATTTCAGTTAGTTCGGAAGCAACTAGTGATGTTCTAGAAAATAAGACATTTCCTGTGGCTTCTATTGCTTCTATCGCTACAATTTTGATAATAGGTTCTGCTTCCAAGAGATATGCAGACAATTGATAAGATAGCTGACGAGAAACTTTGCTCTGTTCGCTCCAAAGGTATCTTAATACCTGAGTAAAGTTCATTTGTGGATTAAATCCGAGCTTTTCTAAGTCAGTTACAAACCAGGGCCAGTGATGGTCATCTTCATAAGTATGTTCGTTAATAATATCTTGAATTTTACTATTCACTTGCTTCTCTCGAAACACATATTTATTCAAGTCACCAAAACTCATAATAAAATGTGCGATACAAGGTGCAAAACTCAATCTTTGTCTTGGATCAATTGTTTTATCTTCTAAAAACGAAAACAAAGGCAACTTAGCATACTCTTGATTCTTTTCTGCGATTAAAGACAATATTTCTTGCATTGAAATTGATTCCTGTGCTAGCTGTTATCAAGTTATAAGTGCAGTGAGAGTTAAGTTTTCTAAGGCTTAACTTTCTCGAATTGAAACGGATAATGCAACTCTGATAACTCAGCATCAAAACTTTCGCTTTCAAATGCCTACTGCAATAATTTTCACCAAACAACTTTTAAATTAAAGATAGTAGCTGGTGAGAGGTTATTGTTTTTCGCTCTACAACTAATTTAAATCATTGCTTCTACTTTGCCAGTGGTAAAAACTCAGGAATTAGATTTATTTAGATAAATTAATTTGAAGTACGAATAAATTGAATACTTTACGTAAAAGTATTTATATTTTCAAACAAATAAATGAAATAACAATAAAGATATTCAAATATTTGTAAACTTTACATAATGTTATACACTAGATGAGACAGATAGAAGTACTTAATTATTTTTTATTTTTTATTTTCATTAATGCTTTAACTATTTATTAAATCTATAAACTTAAATTTACGTTACTTTTACTGTTTCAACGTGTAATCGATAAAATATAAATCATTATATCTATAAACTTAACCAAAGTCATTGAATCAACTATGGGGCATTAAATTTTATGATTATCGGCATTATCACTGGTTTTTATCAATAAAAATATTTAGATCCGAGTTTGTACTAATGTCATTAATATTTTGATGATTTAAGTTAAATCATTATCACAAGTGTATTGAATATTGGTTCTACATAGTTTTCCTTTTTAAACAGGAAGATAATGCATTTTTATGCTGCTGGGTTATCAGGTTGCACGATTAATTTAAGTACAAAATATTTAATGTACCTATTTCTTGATAATCGTTAGCAATATAGGAAGACAAAATTTATGACAGACTTGATGGCATTTGGACAACAGCAAGCAAACCAAGATGAAAAGAATATTTGGTTGTCAGCAGGGAAGCCACAATTCGCTGTACCGACGTGTGATGATGGATTGCTTTGGGAAACCTGGATGTCTATGCTTCACTTTCCGACATTAACAGTTGCAGATGAGTTAGGATTGTTTCCTTTAATCGCAGAAGCACCCAAGACAGCATTCCAGGTACGCGAAAGTCTTTATTTAAGCGAACGTGCTACTGAAGCTCTTTTAGGAGTAATGACCTCATTAGGCTATTTAGTTCAGCAAAATGGTAAATTCAATCTGACGCAAGTCTCTCGTAACTTTTTACTTCCTCAAAGCCCTTGTTACTGGGGTGGAATGCTGAAACTAATGGCGAATAATCCCCTATCCCATTCTGTATTATTAGAAGCTTTGACAAATGATAGATCGAGCGTTTACCAGGAACAAGATGTTTGGGAAGCTCACGAAGTAGAAGTTGAGAAAGCCAAGCTATTTACTGGTGCTATGCAAAGTATGACAATGCCTGGTGCTTTAGGTCTTGCAAATCACGGTAACTTCACAGGAATAAAACGTCTGCTTGATGTTGGAGGCGGTTCTGCTGCTGTTTCCGTTGCTTTAGCTCAACGCTATCCTCAAATGCAATGTACGATTCTGGATTTACCAGTGGTATGTGAAATTGCGTCCAGTTATATTTCTAAGGCCGGATTATCAAATCGAATAGATACATACTCTGCTAACTTCTTTACCGATGCTTTTCCCACTAATTACGATGCTATTTTATTTAGTAATATTTTTCATGATTGGGGGTATGAAAAATGCCAGCATTTAGCAAAGAGTAGTTTTGAAGCATTACCCAAAGGTGGTCGCATTTATCTACATGAAATGCTTTTGAACGATACAAAAGATGCACCAATAGCAGCAACCTCATACTCAATGTGTATGATTTGGTGGACTCAAGGTAAGCAATATACAGCTAGTGAAGTCAATCAGCTTTTACAAGAAGTAGGATTTGTAGATATTTCGATAACTTCAACTCACTCTTATTTTTCATTAGTCTGCGCGACCAAACCATAAATTCTTCGCAAACTTATTACAAGAGAAACTACTCTATCTGCCTATAGGATGGGGTAGTTCATTTATTTGTAAGTAATTTCGCATAAATAAACCGGCATTATGTAACAAAATGTAAATTAGATTCAAAGCTTTACCCCTACTGCCTATTCCCTATTCCCTTGTCAACCTACTTATCCTACTTTTAACTATTTTCTGGCTGAGTAATCGGAATTTCGATGATAAATTCACTACCTTGTCCCGGTTCGCTAAAGCAGTGTAGCTGACCACGGTGTCTATCAACAATAATTTGATAACTGATTGATAACCCCAAACCAGTTCCCACACCAACAGGTTTAGTAGTAAAAAATGGATCGAACAAACGTCGCTGCACTTCTGGAGTAATTCCCGTACCATTATCTGCAATGTGTATAACAAGGCGATCGCTCTCGATCATTTCTGTGGTAATTGTAATTCTAGGAGCAGAGACTTGACCTTTGCGTATTCCTTCTTCGATCGCATCAATAGCATTAGCAATCAAATTCATAAATACTTGATTAAGCTGTCCGGCAAAGCAAACAACTTTAGGTAAGTTAGCGTACTGCTTAATTAGCTCAATTCCATTGTGTTCCTGCTTGGGTTTAAAGCGATGTTGCAGAATCATCAAGGTACTTTCAATGCCTTCATGAATATCTACCGTTTTCATCTCGGCTTCGTCAAGACGGGAAAAAGTCCTCAAAGATTGCACAATTGCTCGAATCCTTTCAGCCCCCACCATCATCGACTTCATTAATTTAGGTAAATCCGAAACCAAGAAATCTATATCTACAGCTTCCATTTCTTTTTCTATTTCCGGAGTTGGTTGAGGATATTCTTGCTCGTACAGTTTAAGTAAACCCAATATGTCCTCAGCATAATTACCAGCATGGATTAAATTACCATAGATAAAATTAACAGGGTTGTTGATTTCGTGAGCGACTCCAGCTACTAGCTGACCCAAACCAGACATTTTTTCACTTTGTACCAACTGAGATTGAGTTTTCTGGAGTTGTTGCAGCGTTTGTTCGATTTTTTGAGCTTGTTTTTGAGCATTTAGTGCAGTTTGCTGAGTTTCGGCATACAGATCGGCTTGGTTAATCGCGATCGCAAGTTGATCTACCACTGCTTGCAGTAATTCCACTTCACTATCAGTCCAAGGACGAGTTTCTGCCCAATGACCGCAAACAATTACGCCAATTTTACCGGAGCGGGTCTGAATTGGTAGCACAATTTCTGATTTAATTCCTAAAGATTCTAAGAATTTCCGGTGTACTGGTTCTTCACATTTGCTTGCGTCGTCTATTTGTAATATTTCTTGTTTTAAAAATAGTTCTGTCACCGAGCCGACTTTATCTATAGAATGACGACCGAGCAAACTAGGTAAACTGTTATTTTTTGATTCTTTAATCGTTTCCCAGATTGGAGGTTCGGCATTTGGTTCAAACCACGAGAAGCTACAGCGATCAATATTTAATAAATACTTAATCTCATTAATCGCCGTTTCCAACACTGTATCTATATCAAGAGTATTACGGATTTGACTAGCAAGACTATTAAGTAATTTTTCTCGACTAGCTAGCTTTCGATACCGTGCTTCTGACTGTTTTACTGCTTCTTCGGCTTGTTTACGGTCTGTAATATCTCGCCAAACTGTGTAAAATACCTCTTCCCCATTTAAAGGAATAGCGGTTAATTGAACTTCAAGAGGCAGATCTCGACCATCTATACGACGAATCGTCCACTCAAAACGATGACCTCCGTTAGCAAAGGCAATTTCCGTCAACTGTCTTTGTTTATCAAAGGAAGATATTCCATCAGGTTGAAATTCTGGAGAAATCGCTGATGGTGCCATACGCATTAATTGCGCTCTGCTAGTACAGCCCATCATCTCTGCTGCTGCTTGATTGCAGTCAAAGAAAACCTGACCATTATACAACAGAATTCCATCTGCGGATTTTTCAAACAAAGAACGGAATTTTTCTTCGCTTTGTTTTAGCCCATCTTCTGCTTGCTTCAATTCCGTGATATCCATCATCATCCCATCCCAAACAACATCGCCGTTAGCTTGCTTGGACGGTCGGGAGTGTCCTTGCAACCATTTCAGTCCTGATGAAGTGAGAATTCGCCACTCTTGCTTCCAAGGTTCTAAGGTTTGAGCAGAAACTGCTATTGTTTGTTTCAAAAGTTGCAGGTCATCGGGATGGGTTTTATCAAAACTGCTATTCACATCTTGCTGAATTTGTTCCGGTTCTAATTCAAAAAGGTGATAACAACCAGGACTTACATAAGAGAAATCGCTGGTACCATCTGGACGCAGTACATATTGATAAATCATTCCTGGAATATTCGCCGCTAACTTTTCAAACCGTGCTTCTGCTTGTTGTCTTCCGGCAATTTGGGCTTGCAGTTGTTCGTTAGCTTTTTCTAGTTCTGCGGTGCGATACTGTACCTTGGTTTCTAAATCTTCCTGATGTTGACGTAACTGTTCTTCAACTTTAATTCTGTCGCTGATATCAATCATCAGTCCACCCCAGAGAATATCACCATCTGGTAGTGTGGACGGTCGCAATATGCAGCGAACCCACTGACATTTACCGCTGAGTGTAATCATTCTCCCCTCCCACAGCCACGGCAACAATGTATCCGCCGAAAGCTTCATTGAATCTAAGTAGGATTCCTTATCCTCCGGATGAATCAAATCTAAGAAAAAGTCGGAATTTTGTTTTACCTTTATAGGTTCTATTTCGAGAAACTTGCGACAACCAGAACTCATGTAAGGAAATGACATTTCGCCATTTGTACCCAGTTGAAACTGGTAAATTACTCCCGGTAGATTCGCAGCTAGGTTACGGAAACGTTTTTCGTTGGCTGTTAATGCTTCCTCGCAAAGCATTTGTTCGGTAACTTTCTGTGAGGAAAAGATAATTCCACCAATTTCACCATTGCTTTCGTTCCAGGGACGACATTCCCATTCGATCCACTCCAACTCACCATCAACACGCACAATTTTGTCAGCTTCACAACTTGCGATCGCCCCTGCTAAACAACGTTGATGAATTATCTGCCATTTCTGTGAAGTTTGGGGAAATATTTCGTAATAACAGCGACCGATTGAAGATTCACTATCCAAGCCATAATCTGTCAACCACTTATGACTTGCCGCTATTAAGCACATTTGAGTGTCAAACATCGCCACAGCTATAGGTGTATGCTCCAGAAACACTTGAAATAAGTGGGAACTATTTTCTGAGTTTACGTGCAGATGCATATTAGTGACTGGTAGATACGTTGATAAACGCACTTGATACAATTGAAAATGGAAGTTTAGGGAATGCCACTCAATATAACCAGTCGCTAGATAGATCAGCTTCCGAATTTTCTCTTAATTTCTATTAAATAGCTTTTGTATTTAATAGAAATTACGCAGTCACAATCCACGGCATTTATGTGACTCGAAGCCTGTTTACAATTAAAAGTTGTTTTTAATCAAAAGTAACCAAAATATTCAGAAATATTAACGCCAATATCACCTATAAAAATAAGCAGGGAAATCAAACTTTAATTCTATAATAGCAAATCTAACTTTTTATACTTTACAAATAATGCATATAATAGCAAATTAGACTATAATATTTTACTAAAATTTATATATATATATTTTTTTATTGCTTATCTTTACAATATTTTACTTAGTTATAATTAACTTTATTAAACATAGATTACGACTAATAAATTTCATAATTATTCGTTAAGTAAATAGTGCAGAATTGGAAGTAGGCTTAAATAATTAGGCTTAAATAATACGGAACCAAAGTTATAACTTCAAATAATCAGGTTCGGATATACACAACCGTCCTTTATCCTTGGTCATTTGTCTAATTCGGTTTGGAGCAAATAGCACAGGAAAATCGAGCGAGGCGGTGAAAACTCAAGCTAAGCAATAAAAAGATGTCCCTATGATGCAAAACATTTTGCTAGCTGTCTCAGGATTGGGACACGCGGAAGAAATGCTTAAACTGATGGGGGAAATACCATCAATTCAACGAGCGAAAATTACCGTTTTGCACGTTGTTCCTCCACAAACCACCGCCGAAGCAATGACAGCGAAGTGGGAAGAAGGTGGCAGAATTTTAGTTAGCGCTATTCAAAAGTTGCAGCTAAATCCCAATCAAGTTAATTCCGTGCTGCGTCAAGGTGAACCTAAAGATGTCGTTTGTCAAGTAGCGAATGAAATCGATGCTGACTTGATTATTATGGGTTCGAGAGGACTCCAGCGCTTGCAATCAATTTTGGCTAATTCAGTCAGTCAATATGTTTTTCAATTGTCTTCTCGTCCCATGTTGCTGGTTAAAGATGACATTTATGTCAAAAGAATTAACCGAATTATGGTGGCGATCGACAAATCCGATGCGTCAAAATACTGTTTAGACTTGGCTTTGTTCCTGCTTCGGGATATTCCCGGTGGTGAGTTGATCTTAACTCACGTCATGACTGACTTAAAGAGTCCATCGGCGGAAACTGCTCAAGTTAACGCCGAAAAACATCCTATTTTAGCCGCAGCAGTCGCGGAAGCCCAAAAACAAGGTGTCAAGACTCGTAGTATACTCAGCATTGGCAAACCGGGCGAGAAAATTTGTAGCTTGGCTTCTGAGATGAACGTAGACTTATTATTACTCGGTTCTCCAGACCGTCGTCCAACAATAGCTAAGAATTTTGTAGATTTAGACAAACTTTTAGGTACTTCGCTATCTGATTATGTCAGAATTAATGCTACCTGTCCGGTTTTATTAGCGCGGACTGCCGCAGCTTAGATTATTCACTATAGATTTCGCGGTTGATAAATAAAACCCCTACACTTTCGGTGCCGGGGTTTTTTCTTGCAAAAAATTCAGTAATTAAATGAATATCTAGGTATCTTTTCTTCCGCCTTCGCGGCTAACGGTTAGGGTGTAAAGTCCGATTAAAAAAACTGTGGGAACTAGTACGAACAAAATGCTCGCAATGAATCCCAAATCATTAGTTTGCATAGTTATATTTCCCCTCGGATTGATTTGCAGCCAATACTTTTAGGATAACATTACTGATGCCGGTGGCTAACTAATATCAAGGCTTGGTCACTACACTTACGGAACCGTTCACTAGGGTTTGACAAGCAAGACGGTAATTATCCGGCTTTTTTTTCAACATTTTGCTTTCTGCATCCGTCCGAGGTGAGAGATTTTCTATTCCTTCAGTTATCTCTACAATACAGGTTCCACACTGACCTGCACCTCCACAATTCACCATTTTTCCCCATGCTTTATAGATATCAATGCCGTTTTGCATGGCTTTCAATCGCAAATTCGCACCATCAGCCGCAATTACTTCTTTATTTTCTTTAACAAAATTAATGTTACCCATAGCTAATACCTGATTAATTATTACCCTAACAACGAAGACTGGATCTATTTCTTAATTTATTACAAAAAGTTAAGAAATATCAAATTTAGCAAAGAAACTATTGTAAAAAAAATAAGACAGACTTTATCAGCCTGTCTTCAAAAAAATATTTATAGGTCAACTTATTTGAAACCTACAGCAGCTTGCCAAACAAAAGCTAACAACAAGAAGAAAACAGGAATAATTGGCAGAACATCTACCAAAGGGTCAAAAATTTGATAAGCTTCCGGCAATTTCGCTAATAATAGTGCTACTTCCATTTTTGTTTAAATCCAAGTATCCAACACAGTTTTCATAATTGAGAAATATCTTAACACGATTGCGTAATAGGGAGTAGGGTTGGGATAACTAAGAAATATTTAGTTATTGAGTTGAATCTAATTTATCTAATTATGTTTTTAAGCTTTGAAGGGAATTTCAATTATAAATTCGGTTCCCTTACCTAATTGCGATAATACGCTTAATTTTCCGTCAGGAGTTTCTTCGATTAAAGTTTGTGTGAATTATTTGTCGCTGCTATTTCAACCAATGACCGAATTCTGTGATAAAGCTATCGTTGAGTATACTTGAACGAATCTTCTGGGTAAACCTAATCAACTCGGTAATATTGTGAATGCTCAATAAGGTATAAGCCAAAATCTCTTGAGCGCGGATCAGATGCGATAAATAAGCGCGAGTAAAGTTTTGACAAGTGTAGCAAGGACAAGTTTCATCGAGGGGAGTAAAATCTTCGCGAAACTTGGCATTTTTGACATTCCATCTTTCCCCTTGCACCATTGCCGTACCGTGTCTGGCCCAGCGAGTGGGAATTACGCAATCAAATAAGTCTACACCAGAAGCGATCGCCACTACCATTTCTTGATGGGTACCCACTCCCATTAAATAACGCGGCTTTTCTACAGGTAATAAGGGTGCGGTTTGTCGGACAATTTCGTGAATTAATTCTGGCTCCTCCCCGACACTGACACCACCAATCGCGTATCCCGGTAAATCCAGCTTAGTTAAAGCATTTGCCGCTGAAGCGCGTAAATCGGCGTAAATCCCCCCCTGCACAATGCCAAATAACGCTTGCTCGCTGCTATTATGGGCTTCTACACATCTCAACAACCAGCGGTAAGTGCGATCGGTTGCAGCTTTCACTTCTTCGCGGTTAGCTGTTGCTGGGGGACATTCATCAAATGCCATGATTACATCAGCACCTAAAATATTTTGAATTTCTATTGATTTTTCTGGCGTTAAATTAATAATTTGCCCATCATGAGGCGAGCGAAAAGTTACTCCTTCTTCAGTAATTTTCCGCATCTCGCTTAAACTGAAAACCTGGAAACCACCGGAATCAGTAAGCATCGGTTTATCCCAACCCATGAACTTATGCAGTCCACCTCCCCCTGCTACAATCGCCTCGCCCGGTTGTAAATGGAGATGATAGGTATTTGATAACACCATCTGCGCTCCAGTATCCTTTAATTGCGCTGGAGTCATAGTTTTAACGTTTGCCAGCGTTCCTACCGGCATAAAACGCGGGGTTTCAACCACACCATGAGGTGTAGTAAATATCCCAGCACGAGCTGAAGTGTTGCTACAGTTAGCAAGGGTGTGAAATGAAAAATTTACGCTCAAAATGAAGAAAACCGAGACAGTTCTATTAATGATTTAACTTATTAAATCAAATTTAGAACATATCGGAACAATCATCATCAATTTCTGCATCCCATTTAGCCGATAGTACCTGTTCCATCATCGCTTCAATGGCACTGGTATTCCAACAACGCTCTTGTCGTTCCTGCATTGGAGTAGAAAGGGGAATCAACCGCAAGCGCATCCCTTCCTGAACTAAATCCAAGCAGGTTTCCTTTTCTGCTGACTGATTAAGCTCCAAATAATCGAAACTATAAACGTTTAAATAAAGAGCATGATTGGCGACTAATGTAGAGCGTCGGGGATTTGCGAAAACTTCCATTACATCCCCTTCTCCCGAAGCACACACCTCACCATCTTGGGTGTAAGCATAGCGGACGCGACCTACATCCGCCAGCAATCGTCGTATATCAAGTTTATTTACGATGACACCTGTGTTGACGATGCACGGAGCTAGTATTTTGGCAGAAGGTAGATGGTGATTCATAATCAAATAGCTTTTTGAGCAAAGGTGAAGTACAACATTATGGCCTGCATAACCAATGACTCAGCGGTTATCTATGCCCTGCCCTGTAATATATAAATATATAAATATCAGATTTTGGAGGCAATCGCTAAAACTCGCTGACATTAATCGTTAGCCTTTTTTTTCAAAGTACACAAAACACTACCACCGATTAAAATGCAATTTTTCCTGATTCATGGAAATGTGATAAATATTACTAAATAATATTTTGCTACTTAGATAAGCATAACAAATTTTTTGGCTCAGTTTCTCATACAAGTAAATCTTATTTCAACTTTTAAAATTTGATACTGTTATTTGTGCGGGAATCATGAGTGTCATTATTTCAGCTTTACTTAAGTAATTAATTTGACTTCTATGAATCATCAGTATCAGTGGTGTAGGAATCAAGTTTTAAATACAATAGCGAGTATTATATTTTACACTTCTATCCCAATGCCGTATGTAGAAAATTTAAAGTTTGATGAGGTGGCGCGGTTTGCTCCAGCAATAGGGCTGATAATTGGGGGAATCTTAGGATTATTTGATATTGTAGCTAATTTTTTGGGAATACCCGTATTTACTCGCGGGGTATTAGTGGTTGCAAGCTGGATTGCGATTACCGGAGGGCTGCATCTTGATGGAGCAATGGATACAGCCGATGGGTTAGCAGTGATGGATAAAGAGCGACGCTTGGAGGTAATGAGCGATAGCGCGACAGGAGCCTTTGGAGCAATGACAGCAATTGTTTTGGTCTTGCTTAAAACAGCTGCATTAATAGACATACAAGAAAATCGTTGGTTGATATTGATGGCTGCTTGTGGATGGGGACGCTGGGGACAGATATTAGCGATCGCTAGATATGATTACCTCAAACCAACTGGTAAAGGTGCGTTTCACAAACAAGCCATTCGTTCCTACAAAGATGTTGTACCTTCATTAATACTGTTATTAAGTTTGAGCGGCTTAACGTTGTTGCTCGATCGCCATTATTTATTATTAGCAATCGCGATCACGCTTGTAGGAAGTACGCTTGCTTTTCTCACAGGTGCTTGGTTCAATCACAAATTAGGTGGGCATACGGGGGACACCTACGGCGCAGTTGTAGAATGGACTGAAGCATTTTTCCTTTGCGCGATGACGATGATATAGGTTAAAGGTCAAAGGTCAAAGGTGTAATAACTCCGGTGGTTCTAACTCCGGTGGTCCTAACTCCTACTTAACCGGCTTTAACCGCGTTACTTTCAGCTTAAAACTGCCGATTCCGGTTTCCCCAAAAGAACGAACCCTAACAATGTAAGTTCCGGCTTTGGTGACACGGGTGAAAAGTAGGGAATTGCTGCTACCATCGGGACCATCATCATTTTCCGCGATAGTGGAACCATCGGGAGCAAGCAGCGTAATGATACTGTCAAAGCTATCTGAAGAGAGGTCGATCGCTAAATTATCTCCTTTTGTTAAAGTCACCAGATAATCGCGAGCAAAACCACCTTCTCCCGTGGGAATATCTTTATCGGATAGCGCATCAGAAATTTCGTAAGTGTTGGGTAAAGGTATTGGATTATAAAATTTATTAGCTTGTTTATTTGTCTGAGCAAAAGCTGTTGTACTTAAACTCAATGCCATTAACGTAGCAGGAATCAACCCAAATTTTCCCAAACCCAGCGTTTTAGACTTACTCATGGTTGTAAGTAGTTTTCCTGTAAAAATAATCTTAATTTTGACTAATTATAATTTCCCGCAGGCAATCTTGTTTATGAATTCTTTATATAGTTAGCCTTGGAGGGAACTGCAACGACCGCAACTCCTGAAACTATAATTCCATTTTTACTCAAAGTTTCTATAGCAGACTTGACGGTAGTACCCGTAGTGTAGATGTCATCAACTAACACTACCGGAACATCGGTCGGATAGCGAAAATCCGTTCCTAACTCAAAAGCTTGAATTAAAGTTTCTTTTCGCTCCGTTGGTGATAATCCAAACAGTGCCTTAGTCGCTTTTACCCTTTGCAATCCGTTTAATTTTAATTTTAGCCCAGTTGTTTGACAAAAGCTTCGGGCAATCAGCGCCGCTTGGTTGAAACCTCGTTCTTTTTGTTTTTCGGGGTGCATCGGAATCGGAACTACTATAAAAGAACGGTCAGAACCGTAATTTTGCAGCCATACTTCCCCCAACCATTCACCCAGAGGACGAGCAATTTCGGGATGATTGTCATACTTCATCGTCGCGATCGCACGTTTGAGAACTCCACCATAAGCACCCCAAGCAATTACTGGTGGAGAATTGTCATTACCACGATTCGAGTCAGTTAAACAACATTTTTGTAACTGTTTATGACAATATTCACAAAAATCTTGTGAAGCAGGACGCTGACATAAAGGACAATTTGATTGTAAAAAAAGATTAAGAAAACTTTTCCAAATTGGCATTTTTATATTTTGGGAATGGGAAGGAGATGGGGAGATGGGGAGATGGGGAGATGGGGAGACAAGGGGACAAGGAGAAAAATAACTCTTTTAATCTAAAATCTAAAATCCAAAATCTAAAATCTTATAACTCCTAACTCCTAACTCCTAACTCCTAACCCTTTTACGTAAACTCGATCGCAGCGTTCTGTTTCTATTCCTGTTGCAGGTTCATAGCCGTTGTTTTCATAAAGATTGACAGCTTCACTGAGAACGCTAGCTGTTTCAATCCAAATTTGTTGGAAACCACGGCAGCTAATCGCCGCTTCTAATTGTTGTAACAAATATTTCCCCAATCCAAAACCTCTTGCTTTGGGCAATAAATACATTTTGCGTATTTCTACAGCATTTTCGCCGCGTTCAATGGGGTAGTAAGCGCCCGTACCTACAACTTCACCCTGATATTCGATTACCCAAAATTCGCCACCCTTACTTAAGTAAAACTCTTCTACTTCCAACACATCTCGATCCGCACCATCTGGTTCCCAACCCAAACCGTACTCCGATAATACAGAGCGAATTACCCCAGCCGCAAAATTGCGATCGCAAGGTTTCCATTCACGAATCAAAAAATCTCGAAAATAAAGACTAAGCATAATGAGTTAGGAGTT
>NZ_JAYGHM010000002.1:102508-206844 GCF_034931125.1 Rivularia sp. UHCC 0363
TTACACCTTTGACCTTTGACCTTTGACCTTTAACCTTTAACCTTTCTATTCCAATTCCTAACTATGAATCCTTGGCTCATGATAAAGGGTTGCCAGGATTTCACTTTCTGCAATTGATAATTCATCTAATCTCTGCATGACAATTTCACGGTCATAGTAAGTATCTGCAAGCACCCAGTAAATCCCATAATGCCGCGCTTCTGATGCCATTAAACCTTGATAAAGCTTGGCTAAATCCGGTTCGGGACAATGTTTGGCTAGTAATCCCAAGCGTTCGTGACTGCGAGCTTCAATTAATGCACTCACAAGCAGGGAATCTAAAAATCGATGGGGTTCAGTCGGACGAATTTGAGCTTTCAATTTCGCACCGTAAGGAGGTGGGGTCACGGGACGTAAAGCAATATCCCGCTTTTCTAAGCACTGGTTAACTTGCTCAAAGTGTTCTAATTCTTCTTGAGCAATTTTAGTTAGCTCCTTTACCATTTTGGCATTGGAAGGGTAGCGAAACATGAAGTTTATTGCCGCTGCTGCTGCTTTACGTTCGCATTGAGAATGGTCTAGTAATATTGCTTCTAAGTTAGATATTGCTAATTCTACCCAAGCTGGATTGGTCGGTTGCTTGAGAATGTTGATTTTTGGTAGTTCTGAAGTTAGCACGTTGAAAATTATAAAAATTATAACTTAATATACATTGTTCTATTTTATTAGGTAATTAGCTTTTTTAAGATATGGAGATCTGTATTAAGGTTTACGTATCGCTGATTATTTACCATTTGCTCGTTTATTCGTAATTATTTAGTTAATTACCGATAAGTAATTAGAACTTAAGTAGGTAAACGTAATTGATAAAACCTCACCCTCAATCCCTCTCCTTGGTAAGGAGAGGGAAGCCGGAGACAAGGTAAGGTTTTACATTTAGTTTGATCCACTTACTTAATCTCTAGTCGATGAAGTTTATGCTGCAATTTTTAATATTATATTTTTGTAGTAAAAAACGTATATTAAGAGTTTGATAAAAATGTAATTTTAATACTAACTTGTATTGCTAACATCCATAAAAAATATTAAATACTGTGTATAACTTAATTAATTTGTAGGAGGACGCGCTGTTATTTGAGATTTGGGCAACTAATTATCTGCTTACCCAAAATTCACTTATTGAGGAAAGATTAATGAATTATTTTGTTCGTCGCGTCACCTCGTCTATTTTCGGATTATTTTTTGGTTTAAGTGTTGGAATGATTAACTTCAAACCAGTTGAGGCTCAAGATACAAAGATATTGAATTTTTGCGAAGAAAATAAGTCTTTATTTCATATAGATCGAGGAGCAAAACGAAAGGTAAGAATTGCTATATTTGATATTGATATTATTGCTCCCACTAGTATAGAAAACCAATACGTAGAAGAAAAATATATATTTAAAGGAATTGGTAATATTCTGGCAAATGAATTAAGCAAAGATAATAATTTTAGTATAGTTAACTGGAACCAAATAAAACCTACTAAGGTAGATTCAAATCTTAGAGGTCAAAGTGTATTAGTAAGTGAAGATACAATTAGCTTAGAATTACTACGAGGTCTTCGTGACGCTTATGGCATAGAAGCAGTACTAATTGGAAATGTAAATCACTTTAAGGCAAATGGAACACGTAAGAAAACCTTTTTAGGATTAGGAACAAGTAAAGAAAATAGCGAGGTTCAAGTCCAATTAAATTTTCTAGTTATAGATACTACTACAGGTGAGATTGTACTTCCTGCTGAAGGTAATGGTCGAGGTAATAAGTCATATACCAATGTTATGGTACCTAAGATTAATGTAACCATTGGCAATAAAACTAATGGAGACTTCGACCTTAATAGTGGCAATTGGACTTCTAGGACAAGAGGTTCTACCATCGAGCTATCACTTAATAGTAGCGATAATCCAGAAACTATTATTGAGTCAAAGAATGAAAATATTTTCAACAAATTACTAGCCTTAGCAGCCGAAGATGCGATTAATCAAGTCGTTGAAAAATTAAGTAGTCGCTCCAATGAATTAGCTTGTTTAGTCAGAAAACCAACTCTAATTGCTGATGCTTATTTTGATAAATACAGCAGAGATATAGTCATCTTAAATAAAGGCAGATTACATGGATATTGCGAAGGAATGACCTTTTCTATTGAACGCTTTCCTAATCCAGTTATAGACCCGGCAACCGGGCGAGTTCTTCGTACTACAGGGAGTAAAATTGGTACAGTCACACTTACTGAAACAGATGCACAATCTAGTGTAGGAATAGGTATAACGGAACCTGGACAATCTTTTCGAGTTAAAGATATTGCGAGACTAACTACTGATACTAAATGTTCTAAAAATCAAGAGCAAGAAAATTATTCTCAGCCTTCACCCAACTCAGCACAATCCTCTGAAAACGAATAAAAAACAAGGAGATGTAGTAGTGCGATGTCTCTATATTAAGAATTGACATTATCAAATTTTTATTGGCAATGTATTTTGATCAGCTAATTAAAAATAGTAAATCACCAGGTTGCAGGAAATTCGCGCTTTTATTTACGATTAATTAACTCAATCGTATCCGAACGAAAACTATTCCCTGCTACTCTGGTGTTTCTCCAGCGGAAAGTCCCGTTGGAAATAAAAAGTAAAGGGTCTTGAGATAATATCTCAACTATTTGCGATAAATCGTATAATTGCCTACAGTTTTCAGGGATGCCTATGCTAAATGCATCTGCAAAACACTTTTAGGTGCTTTACGTACCCTGGCTTTAATGGAATGTTTACCCAAACGTTGACAAGCCTCGAAGCGATGACACCCGGAAAACCCATAATATTGTCCATCAACTTCTAAAACGTCAATCGGTTCTTGCAATCCAATTTCTGCTATGGACTTCATCAAGGCTTCTACTTTCTGAGGGTCGTTTTGACGAGGAAGCGGTCGCTTGACCAAATTTAACGGGATTTCTTCAACTTTCATCTTCTTTTCCTAGCTCTTAATATTTAATATTGTTGTATATTCCTAATTAAATCATACTCATTATGAGTTTAAGTTGCAACTAATGAGTTAAAAAAAGCTAGTGGTATTATTAAGCAATTTATACACAATAGTATCAAGCTGCGATCGCCTTTCCAAAATGCTCGTACAGCGCGGGTGACACCCTTAATTGTTAATTTCTATGAAATCCTTAGAGCGTTTATCTTGTACCGTATTGACAACCTGGTGTTTATTAGGACTAACAGGAGCATCTGTTCCCCCGACGAAATCTGATGTCGATCTGAAAATTGGGATTGTGCAGCGATTTGCGTCAGACCCCAATGATGAGTTGATATTAGAGCCGACCAAAGGTGATAAATTAAAGTTGACTTTTACAGATAATAAAAAGCTGCAAACAATAGTAACTGCAAATCCTGTAAAGATCCAAACGGCAATACAGCCACTGACACAGCCAGTTCTTGATGAGCATTTGATTTTAGGAACCTTCCGCACCTTTGAGACTGCCGAAAACAGTGCCGAAATGTGGCGAAAACAAGGTATAGAAGTAGAAATTGCTCAACCGGAACGCTGGCAGGTGTGGGCGAAAAGAGAAGTTTATAATACACCTTTATTGCGACGCTTGTTATTAAAAAGTGTCAAAGCTTCTGGTAAAAAAACAGCATATGTTGATAGTAAAGTTTTGCGTCGGGTACCTCAAGCAAGTTGGGTAATAAATGGGTACCGCTACAATCGTAACTATCTGCAAATTACTAGTGATAAAAGCTTAGTTGAAGTAAGTATAAATGGAAAAGCCAAAAAGAAATATCTTTATGCCGGGAAGCTGCAACTACAGCCCAATGCTTACGGTACCTATACTTTAGTTAATCAAGTACCCTTAGAAACCTACCTGCGCGGAGTGGTACCTTATGAAATTGGTGCAAATGCTCCGGAAGCTGCAATGGAAGCCCAGGCAATTATTGCGCGTACTTATGTTTTGCGTAATTTACGCAGATTTGAAGTAGATAAGTATCAATTATGCGCCGATACTCACTGCCAAGTTTATTACGGACTCAAGGGAGCCACCGAGAAAACAGATCAGGCGATCGCCACAACTAAAGGGACAGTACTAACTTATAAAAACCAGTTAGTAGACGCGCTTTATTCTTCGACAACTGGGGGTGTAACCGCAGCTTTCAGCAGCGTATGGGATGGAGCAAACCGTCCTTACTTAAAACCTGTAGTAGATACACCGCAGAATTTTTGGAATTTATCGCAGCAAAGTTTGGCTTCGGAAAAAAACTTTCGTTTGTTTATGAGTTTGAATAAAGGATTTAATGAAAGTGGGCAACAATGGTTCAGATGGCGTAAAGAAAGTAGTTTAGAAGATATTACCAAGGGATTACAGAAATTTTTAAAGGTTAAAAATAGTCCCTTTGCGAAATTTCAAACCGTTAAGGATATTGAAGTAGTCGAACGCAGTTCAGGGGGAAGAATCCTCAAGCTAGCGGTCAAAACCGATATCGGCACCTTTAACTTATACAAAGATGAAGTTCGCAGCGCCTTTTTTGCACCTAGAAGCACATTATTTTACCTACAGCCAATTAACAAAGGAAAACCCGGAATTTGGGGATACGCTTTCGTCGGGGGTGGATTGGGACATGGAGTCGGTTTGAGTCAAATTGGCGCTCAAAATCTAGCTAGTCTAGGCTGGAAAAGCCAACAAATCCTCAAGTTTTACTATCCCGGTACTCAAGTTCAGATGCTTAGTGATGGTGTGAAGATTGAATAAAGAGATGGGGAGGTGGGGAGGTGGGGGGAATCAATTAATTACTCGCTACTCCTAACTTTTAGATCCTCATACAAAAAAGCAGCTACTGCAAAGGGATAATAAATTCCCCATACGGTGCTGCTTCTTAAGAAGTGATTGGCTACAAAAACAATTCTTAGATTGCTTTTAGTAGAGTTCTTCTTCTTTATGAGTTTCGATGGTGCAGTCGGATGTGGGGTAAGCGACGCAAGTCAATACATATCCCGCTTCCATTTGGTCATCATCTAAGAAAGATTGGTCGGATTGGTCAACGGAACCCGCTGTAATCTTACCAGCGCAGGTGGAGCAAGCTCCAGCACGACAAGAATAAGGTAGGTCTAAACCAGCTTCTTCAGCTGCGTCTAAAATATAAGTATCGTCATCACAGTCGATAGTTTGGTTTAAACCTTCGGCTTCGCTGACTAGTGTCACTTTGAATGTTGCCATTTTGTAATCCTCTCTTTTGCAAACGGCAGTATAAGTATCCTAAAACAAACCATGCGGCTAATCTTTGCGGGATAGCCGTTTTTTTTATTTGCTTCAATTCTGATACTACGAGAAAAATTAGACTTTGTTACCAGATTTTTGTCTCGATTAGTAATGAGATAAGTACAGTCCATATAGATAAGTTTAAGTTATCTATTTTGGCTGCTTTTGGCGAGACTATTTAAAAAATTTATAGACACTAAAAAAAAATCCGATTTTGTAAATAGCTTATCAAGATGATTGTTAAAGATTATGGTATATATAAATAATTTGCCAAAAGCCACTGAGAATAATGTATAATCCGTTGGCGGTTTGACGGTAAAGGAAATTAATAAAAGTGCGGGTAGGGTTATTTGGTACTGGCTATGCGGCAAAGTTAAGAGCGCAAGCATTGTTGAAGGATCGAAGAACTGATTTAACAATGGTTGTGGGCAATGTTCCGAGTCAAACAGAAGCTTTTGCTAGAGATTTTCAGTGTTCATCTGTAAGTTCGCAGCAACTGATAGAACAAGAAGATATTGATTTAGTCATAATTAGCAACGTTAATTCAGAACACGGTGCGATCGCTCGTGCAGCATTGAAAGCTAATAAACACGTTGTTGTGGAATATCCCCTCTGTTTGGATTTAGCAGAAGCATCGGACTTGATTAATTTAGCAAAGTCCCAAAATAAACTTCTTCATGTCGAGCATATTGAACTTTTAGGTGGTTTGCACAACTGTTTAAAACAGCATTTGGATAAAGTCGGTGAAGTGTTCTACGTGCGCTATAGCACAATTAAGCCCGAAAAGCCAGCCCCTCGCAAATGGACTCACCACAATCAGCAATTTGGCTTCCCGTTGATGGGTGCGCTTTCAAGAGTGCATCGATTGACAAATTTATTTGGTGAAGTCGCAGCAGTTACCTGTCATAGTCGATTTTGGAAAATGGAAGCGGAATTTTATCAAGCTTGTTTTTGTACTGCTCAACTCAACTTTACGAGCGGGCTTTTAGCTGAAGTTGTGTACGCTAAAGGTGAAACCATGTGGGAAGCAGAACGAAAGTTCGAGGTACATGGTGAAAATGGCGGATTGATTTTTAATTCTCAAGAAGGAGTTTTTATAGATGCAGAGAAATCAACCCCAATAGAAGTTGGTAGTCGTCGTGGTTTATTTGTTCAAGATACCGCTATGGTTTTAGATTATCTTTTTGATGGAATTCCCTTGTATGTAACTCCAGAAGAAAGTTTGTATGCTCTCAAAGTCGCTGATGCTGCAAGACGTTCTGCTCAATTGGGAATTGCGATCGCGCTTTAATAAAAGTTAGAAGTTAGAAGTTAGAAGTGATAAGTTTAAAATTATATTAAGCATTTATCTTCATTGCCGCTTCATGAAAATCTTACATAATACTACTAAGTGAATTTATTTGCTTATTGTGTTAGATAAAAGACAAGTGTATGTGAGGAACGCGGTATGAAATCATTGGTAAGAGTAGGAGCTTTAGCAACATTAAATTTATTCTGCTGTTCGAGTTTCGCTCAAGCGGTAGTTGCTAATAATATAAAAATACAGTCTAATATTTCTCAGAATAATGTATTTGATCGTGCATTGGATCAAAAGGTAGCGCTTGATGGCTTCAAAAATAGATTGCAATCCACGACAACAAATACTCAATTTGCGAATTTTCTACCGAGTAATACACCATTGGTAGCGATGGTTGATACGTCTTCAGCAACTTGGAAGAAAGCCGGAAATTTTCAGTTATTTCAAACAGTTTGGAATGGAATATCTTTTTTAATTCCATCGCAATTAAAAGATGGATATGCAACAGATATTGAACCTTGGTTAGGAGAACAAGTTGCTTTTGCTTTTCTACCAAGTGATGGTTCTTCTAAAGTGACTATTGAATCCAATTTTGTAACTTTAGCCCCCGTAAAAGACGAGCAGAGTTTGCAGCCATTTTTGAGCAAATTGAAAGCGAATGGAAGCTTTACCCAGCGTGAGTATAAAGGGATTACCATTTTAGAAACAAAAACCGATACTGCAAAACCTGGTTTACCGGAAACAGAAAATAATTCAATACCCCCGGTTCCTAAGTCTCCTTTAAATAAAGCTGTTAAACCAACTAAACCAACTAAACTAAATAAGATCAAAAATAAAAAGCCAAATAGTTTAGTTATAGGTATTTTACCGGGACATCTTGCAGTCGGTGCTTCTACAAAAGCGATTGAAAGGTTAATTAATAACAACCAGCAAAAAGCTGCAACTTTAGCTCAAAATGCTCAATTTCAGCAGACAATTAGACAACCTCAAACAGATAAACCACTGTTTGCAATGTATCAAGATCCTGCTGGCTATATTGCTTTTATCAAAGAGTTAGTTAAAGACCCCAGTTTGGGTTTACCTAACTTTGATTTAGATAGTATTCTTTCACCAGAACAATTTAAACAATATCAAAGTATCGGTTCCTTTGTGACACTTCAAGAAGAAGGAGTGCGTTTTCAAGTTAACACTTATCCTTCACCTAAATTTGCTCGAAATAGTCTAACTCCTAACATTCAAACACAAACAATGTTATCTCGAATGCCAGCAGCGACATACTCTGCTGTAAATGGAGAAAATCTTAATCAAAGATGGCAAACTATAGCCACAATTCTCAGTTCGCAAAAAGAATTAGAAAACGGCTTAAAAATGTTTCGTGGATTTATTAGTAGTAAAACTGGATTAGATTTTGATCGCGATATTATCAACTGGATGGATGGTGAGTTTGCTTTGTTTATGTTTCCCACCAAAGGTGGATTTTTCAAAATGCTAAATCCTAATGCAAATATGGGAATTGGGTTAGCAGTTGAAACAAGCGATCGCACCGCAGCCGAAACAACTCTTAACAAGTTAGGAACCTTGATTACATCTGTATCCAAAGGAGAAGTTAAAATTATCCAAAAAAGTATTAAAAATCAACCAGTTACAAGTTGGGATATTAAAGGAGATTCCAAACAAAGCTTACTTGCTTACAGTTGGGTAGACGATAAAACTTTAATTGTGACCACCGGATATGGAGCGATCGCAGATTTGGTTCCTCAACCTTATATTGCGTTACCTTCAACTTACAACTTTAAGAAAGCAACTAATTCTCTTCCTAGTCCCAATGCAGGCTATTTCTACATGAATGTGGGTTCTTTGCTGTCATGGATTTACGGTTTTGTCCCGTCGCAATATAGCAATAATGAATATTTTAATATGTTTAAACAAGCTGTAGGTTCAGTTTATAGTGTGAGCGCAACAACTTCTTCTAATGTTGAACGAGAACAAATGGATTTGTTATTTGTTTTAGCACCCGTGAGAAATAAGATAAAGTAAGTGTTTTTTATTTATTCGTAAGCTTCTGAACGATGAACAATAGTAATAACAATTACTTGTTTATTTTCATCGTTAATTTGCTGACGAATTTCAATAGTTGATAAAGTTACTTTTCCAGGCAATAAAGGGTGAGACCAATTTGTACGACTACCTTTTCTAGAATGACTAGTAAATCCTGCTTTCAGTAACAAACTTTTTAATTATCGAATTTTTTTAGGCATATCATCAGTGACCAGTTTTATATTTATAATTATTTATAATTATAAATAATTCCTAACTCTTCACTCCTCACTCCCAACTCTATAACTAATCGCTATGGGGAAATTTCCGTACCTGGTATTCGGATGACTCTACCATTTCGTAACTAAATCCCAAATCTTGATCAAACCTTTCGGTAATCGCGTCTACCTCTTCACTTAAAATCGATTTCCATTGTTCCCGTGTTTCCCAACGAATCACCATGACGAGTTCTGTCGGATCGTTGGGGTTGATCCATAATTCTTTACCGATAAATCCCGGATAATTAGCTAGCGCTGCTGTCCAGATTTCAGCGTCTCTTTGGATGTATTTTCTCGCTGTTCGGGCGCTATTCTAAACTTAAGTAACTCAATTACCACCTGCGTTCATTCCCCGTGTTACTTTACCACAATAGAATTAGCATATTTGCTAGCATTTTAATTCCAGGATAGCTCGATTGGTTACAACACGAACCAGGAAATTAATAAAGGAAGAATTATTAGGAGCGCGGTATGGATAACAACAATTGGATGCAAGAATTATTAATGCTTGGTATTGGTACAACTTCCGTAATGGCAGATAAACTTAAGCAAGCAAGCGAGCAACTGGTTAAGGACGGTAAACTCGACCCAGAGCAAGCAAAAGCTGTTATGGATGATGTGGTAGAAGGATTAAAGTCCGAGCAGGGTAACTGGGACAAAAATATGCAGCGACAAATGAAGAATATGCTGCAAGATTTAGGAGTTGCTCGTCAGTCGGAAGTGGACGAATTACGCGGTAGAATCGACCGCTTGGAGCGTCAAGTGCGCGATTTGGAAAACAAATTGTGGCGGTGAAGGAAAGTTAGGAGTTAGGAATTGTAAGTATAAAACTGGTCATTGATAATTGTTCATTGATCGCTGTTCTGATTTACACTAAGTTTTGTTCTACTGGTAATCCTATTTTTAGAACATTAAACAATAGGGAGGATACCTAAATTGAAAGCAATTTTGAAGCGTGTTTGTTTCTTGTTGCTCTGTGTTGTATTTTTGGGATGCGCTCAAGTTTCTACTGAACCACCCCAAACTAATGCTTCACAAAACACTATTCAAGAATCACCAGCTTCTACTACAGTAGCTGACAGTACCACTACAAAAGCGAGCGATAAGAATATGTCTGACGGAATTGTGACTACTCCTTCGGGATTAAAGTATGAAGTTATCAAGGAGGGGACTGGTGCAACTCCTAAATCTGGACAAACTGTATCCGTTCACTATACGGGTACTTTAGAAGATGGCACCAAGTTTGATAGTTCAAGAGATCGCAATGAACCTTTCAAATTTCAAATCGGTCAAGGACAGGTCATCAAGGGTTGGGATGAAGGACTCAGCACGATGAAAGTTGGCGATCGCCGTAAGCTAATCATCCCCCCTGAGTTGGGTTACGGTTCTCGCGGTGCTGGTGGTGTAATTCCCCCCAATGCAACTCTAAACTTTGATGTGGAATTATTAGGAGTTAGTTAAGAGTTAGGAGTTTTGATTTCAAATTCCTGCTTTACCTCACCCCAACCCTCTCCTTAGTAAGGAGAGGGAGCAGGAGGTAGGTGAGGTTTTATACTGATTCTCTCTGCTCATTTATTAATAATGACTCGGTTTTGCTAAGTTTTTAAATTTGGTAAATTGGGGGTCAAATAGCAGTTTGACGGTTCCTGTGGGACCGTTTCTATGTTTGGCAATGATCACTTCGGCAATTCCTCGGTCGGGGGTATCGGTGTTGTAATATTCATCGCGATACAGCATTACTACGAGGTCGGCATCTTGTTCGATACTTCCGCTTTCTCTCAAATCTGACAGCATCGGACGCTTGTTTGTCCGCGCTTCTACTCCTCTACTCAACTGAGATAAAGCTATCACTGGAGCGTTTAATTCTCTTGCTAAACCTTTGATGCTCCTGGTAATTTTTGATAGTTCTTGTACCCGATTATCGCCACCACCTTCCATTAGTTGCAGGTAATCGATGATAACTAAACCTATATCGGTACCGGCTTCTGCTTGCAAGCGTCGAGCTTGACTACGCATTTCTGTAACTGTAATATTCGGCGTGTCGTCAATATAGATCGGCATTTCTGAAAGTACGCTAATTGCTCGACTCAAGGGTTCCCATTGGGTTTGACTGATACGTCCAGTTCTTAAATAGGTGCTTTCAATTTCTGCTTCGCTCGATAATAGTCGCTGTACCAACTGCTCTTTTGACATTTCTAAACTAAAAACAGCAACTGGTAACTTATATAGTGATGCGACATTATGAGCCAGATTCAAACAAAATGCGGTGTTGTGAACGCAAATGTCATTAGCAACAAAATTATGGGTACCTGGGATTGTTAAGTCGTAAACTTGTTTGTCTCCCATTGGCTCAATGGAAACAATTTCATCCCAATAAATATCGCTGGTTGCTAAGTATTGCAGCCGCATATTTTCTAAAGCTGTTGCTAATGAAAAGAGTCGGTCTCGTGATAAAGCACGTTTTCCAACATGAATATTTGAATATCCTTGAATCCCAGCACGTTTAGCTAAACCCGTCCAAGTTTCTTCTTCTTTGGCTATTGATAGCTGTTTCCAAATCTCTACGGGTATTAGGTCGCGATTAGACTGATATCTTTTTTCTAGTAATGCTGCTTTAATCTTCGATAATACTTCTTGTTTGCCAAAAATACCAATTTCTGATATGAAGTTTTTGATGGCACGAGCATTAGTAATATCAAGTTGCCAAGCTTCACGTTTGGTATCTTTATATTTGACTAATCGGGTTTTCAAAGCTGCAATAATCCCAAATCGCAGCAGTAAATGCTGTATTTGTCGCGCTAGTTTTTCGTTGACGCTGTAAAAACCTAGCTGTACCTGACCGCTTTTTAATACGCTAGCCCAACCATCGATCGCAAACAAGCGATTCAGGAATAAGGCAATTTGGCGACGCTCTAATTTAAAAATTACCCCAGGAAGAGTCTTTTCATCTGTTTTCTTGCCCCATAACTCTAAATCTTCTAACCAAGAAATCAAAGAATTTTCTTCTCCATTCGTCTCGACATAAAGCATTGGGGAACGTTTGGAGCGCTTCTTTTCACTAACTCTTAATTCAGGAGCAAACTCTGTAACTGCATCCGTGAAATCTTGCCCAATTAAAGAATTAATGTTGCTAAATCTTGGTGTTGTGTCGTTTAAGTAACCATCTCCGATTAAATAAGCTAGTAATTTGACTTCACATTCGCGAATCGTTTGCTTACCAAATACACTGATTTTACGAGGTACACCAATTTTATCCCCGACGTTCAATTCGGACAGTTTGCGCCATCCATTGATAGTTAAATAAGGATGGGTGATAGTTGTCTCAATATATCTTCCCAAACGAGTTTTAACCCCAAATACCGGCTTAATCCCATCGTCGATAAATGCTTCGGGCTGAGTAAAGCGGAATTTCCAATTATCTTGGAGTGTTAACAATTCTGCCTGACCGCGATCGCATATCTCTTTAATCGTAGAAATACTACCGTCACTCAACAATAATTCTGCATCAGCTTGTAAACATTTTCCCATTGACGGACGACCGGCAACGATAATTAAATCCGAGCGTCCAAAACCGCTGGTCATCGCATCCAGATCGTAGAAACCGCAGGGAATACCGGGTAGTGAAACTCCTTCATGACGTTCTTCAATATCCTGAAACGTATTAATTAAAGTGTTGGAAACGTGGGTTAAACCGCTGGTTGCACGAGCTTGAGCAATACCGAAAACCTTTTGTTCTGCTTTATCGATTACGGTGCGGAACTCGGTTTCAGTTTCGTAACCCAATGTAACTATTTCGTTACCCGCTTTAATTAACTGTCGCCGTCGATACTTTTCTACTACTAAGGCTGCCAAAGCATCAATATTAACCGCTGAAACTGTTCTATCTACTAAGGAAGAGAGTTTATTTCTACCACCGACTTTTTCGAGTAAATCGCGATCGCTAAGCCAACTGATCGCAGATAGTAGATCGGTCGGCTTATTTTGAGATTGCAGTCGCAACATTGCCGTATAGATTTCTTTGTGAGCAGTAATGTAAAAGGCTTCCGGCTTCAAAGTATCGCTAATTCTGCTAATCGCTTCGGGATCTAATAAAATTCCGCCTAAAATAGCTTCTTCTGCTTCGATGTTTTGTGGTGGGAGACGGTCTGCATTACCTTGAAAATTTAATTCTTCAGACATAGATCGGATGATATTTTTTTTAATACGGAACTGACGAACTATTACTTTTGTGGTGTTAATAGTCCTCAAACAATATGTAGAGACATTGCGGTGCAACGTCTCTACACATAATGAATAAGTTTGAAATAATTAAAGCACAGATTTTTGGGATAAATAATAAAGTATCTAATGTATCCTTAGATACTCGTTTTCATCTTGAGATTACTCGCTGGCTACAACTTCAATCTTGACTTTAGCAGTCACATCCGAATGCAGCTTAATTTCTGCTTGGTAAGTACCCAGACTGCCAATATCGGGAATGGTAATACCGCGTCTATCTACTTCCATTTCAGTAGCACCTTGAATGATGTCAACTACATCTTGGGTAGTAACGGTACCGAAAATAGCTTGGTTTTCACCAACTTGCTTAGCAATTTTGAAGCTACCAACGTTTTCCAAAGCTGTTTTTTGTTCAACTGCTTTTTGCTTCAATTCTTCCTGACGCTGACGTTCTAATTCTTTACGACGTTCAACTTGTCTTAGAATACCAGGAGTCACGAAAGTTGCCAAACTTTTAGGAAGCAAGTAATTACGAGCATAGCCAGGAGCGACATCTATTAAATCGCCTAATTTTCCTAATTTGCTAACATCTTGATTTAAAACTAACTGTATGCGTTTAGCCATCGTTGTTCTTCTCTATTTACTGTAATATCAAGCCAGTTGGGTTTTCGTGCTAACAGACCCTGAATGCTTGCCTAAAGCTTACAGATTCTAGCGAAATGGGGGGGACATTGGCAACTGTTAATTTTGGTAAGATTGAAACGCGGACTTTTAATCGTAGTATTGCCCCATGAATAAACTTAGCATTGATGAGTTTGGTCGCGTCCAACTTCCCTCAGAGGTTAGAGAGCAACTTGGTTTAACAACGGAAGCTCAACTCAAACTAGAAGTCCAAGAAGGCAAGATTATTCTCATGCCTATTTCTGAGCAGCCTAGATTATATTATCAAGGCGATGTATTAATAGTGGAATCAGAAATAATCGGGAATTTTGATATTATTGGCGATTTACGGGAAGAACGCATTAGGGAGCATTCAAATTGGTGAGAGTATTGTTCGATACTTCTGTTTTGATTGCTGCTATGGTTGCCAATCCCATCGCTACAAAAAGGATATGATTCATTGGGCGTAAGGTTTGTAGATTGTCCACACTGCCACAAACAGCACGATAGAGATATCAATGCTGCCGTAAATATAAGAAATGAAGGATTGCGACTCTTGGCGTTAGGAACTAGCGCACCTGCCCTTGGAGGGGATGTAAGACCAAAATCTTCTGGACGTAAAAAATCTACCGTTGGTTGAGGCAATCCCCAATGAATTGGGAAGCCTACACTGAACCTGTACGGCTGTCAGTGTAGGTAGTTCACTCTAAGGCGATCGCTTGCAAAGAATAATCTATAAAAGGTCTCCATCATCTGGAAGATTTGACAACAGTAATTTTATACTACTTTAGACGATTGAAATCTACTTCCAAGGGGATTTTTCTTTTAAATTAAATTGTCAAATTAGAGACAGTATTGTAAATTACTCAGTTATAAATTTTTATGCTTGCTAATCCCCCTCAGTCATTACTTGCCACTAATCAAAAGCGTTTGTGGATGCCAGAACAGGTATTATTTACCCCAGCAGCTTTAAATGAAGATTGGGGGCAGCAAATATTGGCACGTATCGAATCTTTAGGAATTCCCGTACAAAAGCTTAAGCAAAATCGCATCACAGGTTTACGGGGAGAAACAGAGCGCGAAACCTACACGACATCAAAGCGGACTTTAGCAGTTGTCACAGCACCGGCAAGCCAGTTTAAACTTACTCCAATTCCACCCTCAGCAGATTGGCAATTTCATCTTGCTCAAGGCTGTCCGGCTCACTGCCAGTATTGTTACTTAGCGGGCAGTCTCCAAGGACCCCCGGTAATTCGAGCTTACGCAAACTTGCCTGAGATTTTAGATAATCTGAAAAAATATGAAAATTCAGAAGAATCAACTAGTTATGAAGTAAGTTGCTATACCGACCCTCTAGGCATCGAGCATTTAACTGGAAGCTTAGCTGAATGCATTCGCTACTTCGGTACCCGTGACAAAGCAAAATTGCGTTGGGTGACAAAATTTGACAATGTAGATGACTTATTATCGCTACCTCATGACGGTAATACTCGCTGTCGTTTTAGCATTAATGCGGATTCAATTTCGCGGACATTGGAAGGTGGTACGGCTTCGGTAATGCAGCGTTTGCAGGCAATTCGTAAATTAGCGGTTGCAGGTTATAAAATTGGCTTTGTAATTGCGCCGATTATGCCGATTGAAAATTGGCACGAGGAATATACTCAGCTGCTTGATGCTGCAAAAGCTGCTCTTGATTTTGACTGCGACCTCACCTTTGAATTAATTACCCATCGCTTTACCCCCGGTTCCAAAGGAGTGCTGCAACAGTGGTATCCTAACAGCAAACTCGATCTAGACGAATCAACCCGTAGCGTTAAACGCAATAAATTCGGAGGAGTTAAATATGTTTATGACAAAGACACCATGAAAGAATTGCGGACATTTTTTGAAAGCGCGATCGCAGTTCGTTTTCCCAAAGCTGAAATTTTGTATTGGACTTAAAAAGGTCAAAGGTCAAAGGTTAGAGGTTAAATAACTCCTAACTCCTAATTCCTCACTCCTAACTCTTTTAACTATCTTCATAAGCCATACCGTTAGCATCAGCATAACGATTCATAAAACGCATAAACCTGTCCCAGTGGTCATCTTGTTCAATTTCAAATTGACAATCAACTCGTTTTAATTCATCACCTTCGTCACCAGCAAAAATAAATTTAGTAGAAGAAGGAGTTACATTAATTTCCCCTTCTTCATCGGTCAAAAGCATTGAATTTAAAGACTTTTTTTTAAAGCTATTCAATTTTTCTATTGCCTCCATCCGATCAAATGTCATCAAAACAATGCGTTTCCCAGTATTAGGGTTACGACGCAAGCTGACGTTTCCTAATTTCTCATTAACACCAGCAAAAAATTGAATTGAAGGGGTAGACATGATAATTTATTATTTGTACAGCAATGACCTGTTTCCTACAGAAATATAAATACAAGAATTCCTGCAATGAAATTTATTATCGCAGGAATACTGTCATGATTAGTTAATAAAAATCGAAAATTCGCAATCAATTCGCTACTTTACTGGTAACTTGACGAACTGGGATTTCTACAACAACGTTGACCAGCCGTTGTCGCAACGTGCGTTAACAAAGCATCAGATAAGCTGCTACGCATTTAATTTGTATAGTACAAGATCGCAAGATGCATGTCCTTACGGACACGCTGCGCTACCGCACTACAACCTTTTCAAATTTTCGCATTATCCAATTTAGCTGCACATCAGCTTAAGAACTCAATTCTAAATATAAAACTATGGAAAAAAACTGGAATTACGAAACCAAAGTAGCAGAAATCGAAACCATAATATCTCACATCGAAGCCGGAGAATTACAGTTAGAAGAAGTATTTGAACAATTTAGCGCTGCTGTAAAATCTTTACGCGAATGTGAAAGTTTTTTGCAAAAGCAACAGCAACAGGTCGATCTAATGATTGAAACGCTAAAGGATAATGAACAATGAAAAATGATCAATGAACAAGCTCGCTGAAGTACTCTGCGGGTGATAATTAATAATTGTTAACTAATAATTGATAACTGCAATGGTTTTTCAAACTCAAGAATATGAAGCCCAACATTGGGTAAAAACACGTTCTTCTCTCGATTCTTCGGAGTCAACCTTTTTAACGTGGGGGGGTAATATTTATAGTTTTGTACCCGGTGAAAAGCGTAAATTGCTATTCAAAATGTTGGGAGTAAGTGTTAGTAGATGCGTTCTACACGAAGAAGGAAGCTGGGATTTTACATCTAGAGAATTAACTTATTATCTCCATCCAGAAACAGAAGAAATATTGCATAAATGGGAGAATCCTTTTACGGGGGAAACGGTAACGGTAATGCACGTTGCGAATAATCCCGTACAAGGTTATTTTAAAGGTAAATTTCCCGCTCAAGTAGAAGGTGATACAACAACTTTTGTATTCGATATATTCCCTACTTACCCCAATCCCCTAGCATCCAATCCCAAATTCGCCGAATACAGTCCCCAAGAAACTTATCAAGCAGCAGAATTATTTAAACTATCGGTCAAAACAGCAGATTTACTCAATCCGGAATTATCTTCAGTAACTCAACTCAAACTTAGCTGGGATAGAATCGGACAATGGGTTCCCTGGATGAAAATGGGTAAAAATCCCGGACAACTGATTTACAGTGCTTATGGTAGTAAAGTAAACGGTTTATCAGAATTACCCAAATTACTCCAGGATGAAATCAATAACCGCGTACCTCTATATAAAAATGCGCCAAAGTCATTTAAAGAAGGAGAAGATATTACTTCTTGGCTATACTTTGAAAAACACTTCGATGCTTATCTTGCTGGAGAAAGATTTCCGCTGACAGTAGAGGAAGATTGAGGGAGATAGGGAGACATTTACTCCCTACTCCCTTTAACCTTTTCGTGTAATTCCCCATCCTTCTACAAGGTGGGGATGTAATGACACCAAAAGCCTTATTGTTTCGTTCAAAATCACTCAAAGTGTCACACACTAGGCTGTGTACTTTGTGGGTTCCTTGGGCTAAAAGTTCATACAGTTTTTCTGTTGGCTTTCAAGTGGAGGCAGAGCCTCTGGTCATGGGTTCCCAGCCTCCGGCTGGGAACCAGTTAATGCATGAGCCAAAAACGGGTAAATTCTATCAAAGTCAACACCCTAGTCACACACCCTAAAAGAAAAAATGTGCTTTTTTGCTAAGTCCTATTAGTAAGAATATTTTAATACGTCAGCAAAGCCGTAAAGGCTAACAGTAAGTAACAGTAACGCCATTAACTTCGTAACTCGTGTTTGAGGAGTTGGAGCGATCGCCTCTCTGACTAATATAGAAACTGATGCACCAACCACCAAACTTAAGCCCAACACTAAGTAAGGTAAGCTGGTGAAAAAAGTGAAAATTGTCAGCATTATTAATGCCATACCTAGCATGATTAACTCTACAAATCTCGGTGGATTGTATTGACTCGCTAAGGTTAAGGTATGTATCCAAGAGTAACAGGTTCTGATCATAAGGGGATGGTGATGGGGGACAAGGGGATGGTAAGCCACTGCGTTGGGCGGTGAGTCTAGTTGGGGGTGTCGGTTTCCGTCCCTCAAACTAGCGAACCCGAAGGGGTTCCCCGACTTGTAGCAAGTGACGCAACCCGAAGGGGGGATAGGGGGACAAGGGGAAGATAATTCTTAACTCCTCACTCTTAACTCCTAACTATTCCCGATCCCCCGTATTTTCTCAAATTAAGAAAAATCTTTCAATTCAGCTGTACGTAAAGATATTTGTTGGGTACGATTGCCTCTTTGCACTTTTAACTGTAAATTTTCGCCGACACCGCTATTTTCCACTATAATCAGCAATTCTTCTCCGGTGCTGATGCTTTTTCCATCAACCGCAACAATTACATCTCCGACACGAATACCCGCATTAGCTGCTGGGGAATTTGGGATAACCCTTCCTACTAAAATACCTTTTACTTCCGGTACTTTGACTGGAGAATTAGGATTAGCGTTGATTCGTCGCGCTTCTTCGGGAGTCAAATCATCCATCCCTATACCTATAAACGGATGAGCAACTTTCCCGTTGCGTTGTAATTCACTGGTGATTTGTTTTGCTTTATCAATGGGAATCGCGAAACCGATACCCGTCGCATCAGCACGAATTGCCGTATTTATACCGATAACCTCACCTAATTCGTTTAATAAAGGACCACCTGAGTTTCCAGGATTAATCGCTGCATCGGTTTGAATAAACTCCAAACGCTTAGAGGAAATACCAACTTGAGCGCTGGGACGCTTCAGTGTACTGACAATTCCCAAAGTTACCGTATTATCGAAACCCAAAGGATTTCCCACTGCGATCGCCCAATCTCCAACTTGAACGTTGCTCGATGAACCCAGGGGTGCTACTGGTAAATCGCTACCAGCATTAATCTTCACGACTGCTAAATCCGTGACTTCATCAGCACCTTGAACTTTACCTTCAAACTTACGACCATCCTTCAGACGAACCGTTACTTTATCTGCTTTATCAACGACGTGAGCGTTGGTTAAAACTAACCCGCTTTTGTCAATAATGAAACCAGAACCCAAACCGCGCAACTGTTCCGGAGGCAAGTTTTTAGGTAGAGAATCGCCGAAAAACCGCCGAAAAAATGGGTCTTCCATAAAAGGCTCAGGAAGATTACGGCTTATCGTGCGTTCGGTATCAATCCGAACTACTGCACTGCCAACTCGATTAACAGCGGCCGTTACAAAACTCCTACTGGCGATCGGCGCAGGTGATGCACTAGTTTGGGCTATGAGTACAGATTCTGCCTGAGAAGGTAATACCCAAATATTAATGCTCAACAAAACCGCGATCGCAATTGCAAATAGATGTCTACTTAGTTGTCTTATTGACTTAGGAAAATATGTAAATTTCATCACCAAGACCGTTTTTTTCAGCCTCATTGTTAATTATTCTTGACAATTATGTTTATGATTGAAAGCAAGTAATGTCATAGGTTTTACTTATTAACGTTTTGTAGAACCCTGAATCGCCATTTTAAGCCCTTATGCTTAGTTGTAAGGCATGAAACAAACTGTACCTGCTGTTCAATTTATTAAAGATATTAGCAAAAATAGAGAAAGCGTTTCATTTACTTACAAAGCGAATAGCTTGTTATGAGGTAATCTGGGGATTGCACACACCCTAACTGACTTGAGCTTTGCGTTAGGATTATAAATACTGCCTAAACCCCAATCACAGCCCATGAATGGAACTTCAAACAAAAACGAGCAGATATTGAGTAATAGTACAGACAGTAAAAAACCAGAACACAGCCACAATCATCCGCACTCAGTTCACCCCCACGTTCATAGCGAAGAGTCTTTGCGAAAAATAGTTAATCGACTATCGCGTATAGAAGGGCATATTAGAGGAATAAAGACTATGGTGCAGCAAAATAGCCCTTGCCCCGACGTGTTGCTGCAAATTGCTGCGGTTAGAGGTGCAGTTGATAAAGTAGCGCGGATTGTTTTGGATGAACATTTAACAGAGTGCGTTGCTAGAGCCGCAAAAAATGGCAACATAGACGTTGAAATGCAAGAATTAAAGGCAGCTTTAGATAGATTTTTACCTTAATTAATCGGTAACTATAATTTTAATTTAGTCAGCCATTGAATATCTATATTCTTAATAGTTTAGGTAATAGTTTCAATCAATCTTAATGAGTCTAAATCATATTTTTCATTATTTCAGTGGTAATTCAAATAAACCACTGATTATTTTTTTGCATGGTTTTATGGGCAATACTAATGAATTTGATGAAGTTATATCTTTATTAAAAAATGATTTTTACTTTCTAAACATTGACCTTCCAGGACATGGCAAAACTCAAATGTTGGGTAATGATAATTGCTATACAATGGCTCATACTGCCGATATTTTGATAAAGTTATTGGATCAGTTAAAAGTTGATCGGTGCTTTTTACTCGGATATTCAATGGGTGGAAGATTAGCTTTATATTTAACGCTGCATTTTCCCCAGAGATTTTATAAAGTTATTCTAGAATCCGCTTCTCCTGGTTTGTTGACGGAAAAAGAAAGATTAGAAAGAATTAAACGAGATGAACAAATAGCTAGAAAATTAGCAAGAAGTATTGGAAGTGATTTTAATAAGTTTCTAGAGAATTGGTACAATCAATTGATTTTCGGCAACATCAAAAAGCATCTTCAATTTGAGCAGATGATCGCAAATCGGTTGCAAAACAATCCCTTAGAATTAGCTAAATCCTTGCGGTTGATGGGTACGGGAGTTCAACCAGCTTTGTGGGAGAAATTACGCGAAAATCAAGTTCCGTTACTTTTATTAGTGGGAGAGAACGACCAAAAATTTATCGAGATAAATAGGAGAATGACTCAAATTAATAATTTATGTGAGTTGAGAATTATTGAAAATGCTGCTCACAATATTCATCTAGAGAATACATTAAAATTTGTACAAAATATTCGTGATTTTTTCAATTTGTCGTAGGGTGTATTGAGTCAACACCACAACCTCAATCATCATTGAGTCTTCTTGAGTGCGCTTAATTCTTCTTGCAAAACTTTCTGATAAATTCTTGGTAAACTACTGCTGACCGAATTAGTTTCGATCCCATATCCCAAACTTGTCCAGGTAGGAGAGAGAGTTTTTAAAACTTGATTTACTTTTCCTTCTCGTAACAATTGAGCAATATTAACTCCCCATTCCTTAGAATCGCTCAACCAGCTATAAACAACTTTGTCTTGATATTCCGGTTCAAAACTGTAGCTAGCCCAAAACATCATCGGCATTGGCTGCTCTGGGTGATAGCGAGAAGCAATCCTAAACCAAGTGGTATTAATAACTTGGTATCTACCCGCAGCTGTCGAACAGTTTCCTGTATTTGGTCCGACAGGAATTCTGACACATTTCTCAGGATGACGACTCAAATCGCTGACGTGTTCACCACCATACAAAATAGAATAAGGACGTTTACTACTAGCTTCACTTGCAGAAATAGTTCGCATTAAAGCGCGAACATAAGGATCACCACCTGTCATCACTAAAGGCGGCTGTTTTTTCTGAAAAACCGGGTCGCTATTAGGTTCAAAGCTACCGTAAATATACCACTGAAACATACAAACAAAGGCGAGGAGAGCGGATAAGGGCCCAATAATTTTTTCAACACCTTTGAAGTAAAAACCTTTAAGAGTTTTACTCATTAATATTACTTAAGATAGCTCAATAAAATATAACAACAATCATAAATCCAACCATTCCGGCAATATTTATTAATTGAACCGGACTGTCGAACACCTCCAATTCTAACAATGATTATTTTTGTGCGATCGCGAAATTATGAAAGGGGATAGGTGAGTATAATTCGTAATTCGTAATTCGTAATTAATGCCCCATAAATTAAATTTAGGGGCTTCGGTAGAGTCATTACCACGGGGGGGCTTCAGACCTTAAAATTTTACTCGGTGAGGAGGGAGACAAGGGGATAGGGGGATGGGGAGACAAGGGGAAAAATTCATAATTCCGGCAATCCTAACTCCTAACTCTTTAATCCAAAATCCATTCACGAAGTGTGTCCGAAGGACATAATCCAAAATCTAAAATTTTATTACTCCCTACTCGCTTATTAAGCAACTGCTGCAAATAACTCTCCAAAGCTTTTAGCAGTAGCATCTTCTTTGGAAACAATTTCGACAATTTTATTGCTGGAAGCCGGTTCAAACAGCGATTCTACACAAACTTGAGCGACTTTTTGCCGGGGAATACTGCCGTCAAACATTGTATCTGCCGATTTCATGACGATGGGATTGCTGTTGTCTTCGTTTTTCAATCCACCCGGACGCACTATTGTATAAGTCAAACCGCTTTTCTGAAGGTATTCCTCTGCTTGCTTCTTCCAAACCAAAATTAACCAAAATAAATTTAGCGGATGGAACAGCTTGGAAGTACACAACGAAGAAACAAACGTAAAATGTTCTATTCCTTTAAGTTTCGCAGCATCCACCAAATTTTTCGTACCTTCATAATCTACTTTGTAAGGTCCAGTGGGATCGAAACTCGGTGCTGCACCAGTCGCACATAATAACACTGTGCTATCTCCTAGAGCCACAGATAAATCCGGTTTTAAAACATCACCTTGCACTAAGTCCACTGCTTCAGGCAAAATACTTCTAGCTTTTTCTATATCTCTTACTAATGCACGAACCGGAATATTACGCACCATCAACTCCTGCACGATGCGTCTTCCCGTCTCACCTGTTGCCCCTGCTACAAAAGCTTTCATGATAATTCTCTACCAATGGAAACATATATCATTGTTCTTTCTTCTCTATTGTAGAGTAATGGTAAATTTTATGTCAGATT
Organism: Rivularia sp. UHCC 0363; assembly: GCF_034931125.1. NCBI lineage: Bacteria > Bacillati > Cyanobacteriota > Cyanophyceae > Nostocales > Rivulariaceae > Rivularia > Rivularia sp. UHCC 0363. Next base: position 125,631 of record NZ_JAYGHM010000002.1, read on the forward strand.
GTTAATGTTTCGGTAAATTTGTCTTGGTAGTGCGAAACATCTCATCTACGATGGGAATTATTATTTTAAATAAACTTAAAAGTATACAGGAATGCACTTATGGTTTCAACCAATCGAGAGTATAAATCTTACGAAACGGAGGAAACAATTATATCTGTAACATCAAATTTATCGGATAGCCAAGAACTATCTTTAGAGTTAGATTTAGACCAAGAAACTAAATTTTCCTGTACATTCAGCGACTGTATGGAGTTAACCGCACCAGCCCCGGTCGTTGCTGAATATTTGAACAATCACTCAGAATGGTTTTCTCGTTGCGCTCAACCAATGAAAGTGCAACCTTTGGGGGAGAATGGTTACGAATTAACAATCGGTCGTTTTGGCTCTTTTGGTTACGAGGTGGAGCCAAAAATCGGTTTAGAGCTTTTACCTCCTGAAGAAGGCGTTTACCAGATTAACACCATTCCCGTTCCTGACTATGAACCCCTCGGTTACGACGTAGATTATCGCGCATCGCTACAGCTAGTCGAAAGCGAAACCGCCGAAATTCCGGCACAATCGACCACTACCAAAGTCGAATGGCAACTGTATTTAACCGTTTACGTGCAATTTCCTAAATTTATCAACCGTTTACCAAAATCCTTAATTCAAAACACTGGCGATCGCTTACTCAATCAAATCGTTCGTCAAGTGTCTCGTCGTTTAACACGCAAAGTTCAAGATAATTTTCATCAATCTTTAGGCGTACCTTTTTCAGATTAATAAAAAAAACATCAAAAATGAAGTATGAAGCATGATAATCCACCTTCATACTTCAAACTTTATATCACTGTCTAATATTCCACCAAATAAAGGGTTAATTGAGTACTAAGCTTTACTAAGAATCTTCTGCACAATTTGCACGCCACTGATAGCTTGGTAAGTAAACAGACCTAAAATAGTAAAATTCAACAAAATATGAGTCATCCGCGCCCAATTTGCTCCTTTTTGCATAAACGGAGATAAAGAAGCGGAAAAACCAATCAAAGCTGTCATACCCAATCCAATTAATAGATGAGGTCCGACAAATAATTTACCATTGTTAATATAGGTAACAGCCATCCCACCAATAGAACCCGATACCATCAGCGCTAACAATATCGAGCCAATTTGAAAGTGCTTAATATTGTATTTACCTTTAATTAGCTCTTTCTTCTCTTCACCCTGAGCATTTCTGGTACGCTGTACCTGTAAACCTAAGTAAGCTGCATAAATACTACATAATAACAGCGCCCACATTAAAACAGGATGAAAAAATTGCATCCAGTATTTAACTTCTGGCGAAAGTTCCAAATTCATTGTGTTCTCCCCAATACAGAAATCTTCATAAAAATTAGCATAGCGCGTCGAGGGAATGGGGAGTAGGAAATGGGAAAATGAAAATTAATTGGGCATGGGGCATTGGATTTTAGATTTTGGATTGGGATAAGGATCGCCGGAGTTATAAATTACTAATTACGTAAGACAGGGAATTAAAAACAACTGCCTAATAACTAACAACTAACCAAAAAATGAGCAAAAACAATGATTTGCTACTAGAAGCGGCTAAAAGTGGCGATATTAAGAAGGTAGAAAAAGTTTTGGGTACAGGTGTTTCACCTAGTTTCAAAGATAAAGATGGTACTACAGCGTTGATGTTTGCGGCGAATTCTGGCTATACCGAAATCGTCAAAATGCTTATAGATTCGGGTGCAAATATTAATTATCAAAGAAAACGTTATGGTTTAACGGCTTTAATGTTAGCAAGCGCGACAAATCAACTTGACATTGTACGCATATTAATATCAAAAGGTGCGGATATCAATGCTGTTAATGAAGACGGCAGTACGGCTTTGATGATAGCGGCTCTCAAAGGTTATAGTCGTGTAGTGCAAGCTTTAGTAGATGCTGGTGCTAAAGTAAATCTTCAAGATAAAGATAGCGATACAGCTTTACAATTAGCTGTTAAACAAGGACATTCTGCTGTAGTCGAAATTTTACTCAAAGCAGAAGCTGATGTAAATTTCCGGGATGAAGAAGGGGAAACTTTACTAATGGTAGCTGCTGAAAAAGGATATTTGGGAGTAGTTGAAGCATTATTAACTGCAAATATTGATGTAAATGCCCAAAATACTGATGGAGAAACGGCATTATCCATAGCTGTAGCGGCACGACACACTTCTGTAGTCGCAACTTTAGTTAATATTGGAGCCAATGTCAACTTGCAGGATCAAGATGCAGAAACACCTTTACATATAGCAGTTGTGGAAGGTCTCACCGACATTGTAGAACTACTTCTTAACGCTGGTGCGGATGTCAACAAAACAAATAATCTAGGTGACACACCCCTACTTGTAGCGGCTTTGCAGGGATACAGCACCATTGTCAAAGCATTGATAAAACAAGGTGCCGATGTAGAAGCAACATTAGAAGAAACACCGTTAACTCTAGCAACATTACAAGGAAATACTGAAACTGTAAAAATGTTGCTGGAAAATGGTGCGAATCCTAATACTCAATTAAAAGATCGGAAAACACTATTAACTGAAGCTACAAAACGCAATTTTAAAACAGTAACTCAAGAATTATTAGCGCATGGTGCTGATATTAACGTTAAAGACGGAAACAGCGCAACAGCATTGATGTGGGCAACATCGCTGGGTTATTTAAAAATGGTAGAAGTGTTATTAGAAGCTGGTGCGGATATCAACTTGAAAAATCGAGGTGGTTATACTGCATTGATGCTCGCTGAATTTAACGGCTATCCAAGTATTGTCAAAATGTTGCAAGCAGCTGGAGCGGAGTGAAAGCAGTGCGGGAATTTATGGCTTTTATCAAATCTCAACTACTTGATGCAAAAAGAATGCAAACTTTAGAGGAATTATCAGCGGAAGCTCAGGAACTAAATATGGGATACTAAAATATCAAAGATTCTCAGTCCACAGGAAACCCACATTGCTTTTCGCCGAATTCTCCCCCATCGCTTTTATCGCTACGACTCCCACGGGTGCAAAGAAGCTTCAACAACTTTGCCAAAGTAATGCTGCAATATGGGTTCCAGAATCCCTATCCCAAATCAGTTCCACAAAAATATACAAAGGTTATCTGAAAAATCACGTAGCCGAGTTGTGGGATAATCATCAAGCTTTTGTCTTCTGTTTAGCTACAGGTGCGGTGGTTAGACTAATTTCCACTTTGTTAAAAGATAAATCTACCGATCCAGCAGTGGTAGTAATAGATGAAACTGGAAGATTCGTTATAAGTTTATGTGGTGGACATCAAGGAGGTGCCGATAAATTAGCAAAATTGATTGCTTTACAACTTGGTGCAACAGCCGTTTTAACAGGAGCTTCCAACAGTTTAGGATTACCTGCGGTAGATATGTTGGGTGTCCCCTTCGGATGGTGTCGCGGTGAAGGTGATTGGAATGCCGTTAGTGCAGCAGTCGCGAAAGGGGAAGATGTACAAGTAATCCAAGAAGCCGGTTCAACCTTATGGCAAAATCATTTACCCGAACTAAATCCCTTTAAATTCAGCAAATCACCAACCACAAAAGCCAAAATCTATATCACCTATAAATCTTCTCCACCCCTCTCCCCCTCTCCCCCTCTCCCCATCATCCATTGGCATCCCAGAGTCTTATGGGTAGGAATTGGTTGCGAAAGAAATACATCAAAACAGGTAATTGCAGAGGCGATCGCTAAAGTATTTGCAGAAAATCAATTTTCACTTTCCGCCATAGCAGGTATCGCCACAATTGATATTAAGAGTAATGAAGTTGGCTTAATAGAACTTTGCCACGAGCGAAACTTACCGATTATAACCTTTTCATCCGAAATTCTCCGCACGGTAGCAGTACCCAATCCTTCCCAAGTTGTGGAGAAAGAAGTAGGAACCCCCAGCGTAGCTGAAGCAGCGGCAATCATGGCAGCTAATCAAACGTCTCTACAGGTCTCCAAACAAATTTATCGTCCTTCAATCCAAAATCAAAAAGGTGCCGTAACGGTTGCAGTTGCCGCTTCGGAAAAAGAATACATCGGTAAAGCAGGTAAATTACTGCTTGTAGGAACGGGACCGGGAAACCTCGACCAAATGACTCCAGCGGCACAAACAGCCGTAGCTAGCGCCGATGCGGTAATTGGTTATGGTTTATATATTGACCTGATTGCTCCTATCCTCCAGAAACACCAAATCATCGAAGCTTTGCCGATTACCAGAGAACGCGATCGCGCATCTCGGGCAATTGAGTTAGCACGTTGGGGTTTGACTGTAGCAGTTATATCTTCCGGTGATAGTGGAATTTACGGAATGGGTGGCTTAGTCATGGAAGACTTACAAGCTAGTGGTTGGGATGGTAAAAGTCCCAGCGTTGAAGTATTTCCTGGAGTAAGTGCCTTTCAATCGGCTGCTGCGCGGGTCGGTACACCCCTAATGCACGATTTTTGTGCAGTTAGTTTAAGCGATTTGCTTACCCCTTGGGAGGTAATTGTCAAGCGTTTGGAAGCAGCAGCAGCAGCGGATTTTGTCACCGCTTTATACAATCCCAAATCTCAAACCCGTACTCAGCAGTTAGTTGAAGCAAGAGAAATTTTTCTGAAATACCGCAACCCCGATACTCCAGTAGCAGTAGTGCGATCGGTTTACCGCGAAGACGAGCAAATTACTATAACTACTTTAGAAAAATTATTAGATGTACCAGTAGATATGTTGACCACCGTTTTGATTGGGAACCAAAGTACTCGCAGTTATGGTGAGTGGATGATAACCCCAAGGGGATACAGGATATCAGGTTAAAGGTCAAAGGTTAAAGGTCAAGGGTTATTAATTGAAAATGTTGGACTCTTGTGGGATAGAGAGCAGCGCGTTGCGGTGAAACACTTGCGGTAGTGAGACAGTGTAGTCCTGGGGGTTTCCCCTTGATTACTCAAATTTAACTAATTTACACAATTCGATAAAAATCTTTGCACGTCATAAATAAGCTTGATATCGAACGATTTGAGTACTAAGTAATTGCTTTCCACTCGAAGTACTTCTTGATGCTTATTGAGTTGTTTCTCATTAATCCTTACAATCAGTAAATTAGTACACAACTTTAATTCACATTTTCTGCTATCCGAGGGAGTAAAATGAATCGTCCGATTATATTAGGTATCGTAGGTGACAGCGCTGCGGGTAAAACAACCTTAACCAAAGGTATTGCACAGGTATTAGGACCGGAAGATGTCACCGTTATTTGTACGGACGATTATCATAGGTATGATCGCAAGCAGCGTGCGGAGATAGGTATTACCGCTATTCATCCTGACTGCAACTATTTGGATATTATGCAGCAACACCTTTTTCAGTTGCGTAATGGGCTACCAATTCTGAAGCCGGTGTATAACCATACAACAGGTGATTTAGATGCACCGGAGTATATAAAGCCCGGTAAATTTGTGATCGTTGAAGGATTGCTTGGTTATTCGACTCGTAAAGCCAGAGAATGTTACGATGTCAAAGTTTATCTTGCTCCCCCCGAATCTCTACGTGCAAAGTGGAAAGTGAAGCGAGATACCCAAAAACGCGGATACACCGAAGAACAGGTTTTAAGTCAACTCAAACAGCGCGAACCAGATTCAGAAAACTTTATTCGTCCCCAACGTCAATGGTCGGATATTGTGATCAGTTTCTATCCTCCCGATGATGATTCCGAGCAAAATAACGGACATTTGAATGTGCGTTTAGTATTACGTCCGACAATACCCCACCCAGATTTTACGCAAATAATTAACGGGAATGGCAGTTCCATGTCAGCAATTCGCTTAGATTTAGATAGAGATATGAGCAAACCCGTTGACGTTTTAGAAGTAGACGGACACGCGACATTAGAGCAGGTAAACCGATTAGAGCAAGTAATCTGTTCCGATATGCCTTATTTAAAAAACGTTTGCGATCGCGAAAGTAATCCAGATTTAGGCAAAGTTGCTGGCACCACCGGGGAGAGTATCCAAAGTTACCCGTTAGCTCTTACCCAGCTATTAATTACTTACCATATGCTCAAAGCAACACAAACTTCTCAAGAAGGTTTACAAGTTAAAGTTTAGTTTTGAACCGGGGAAGATTAGTGAATTAAGAATTATCTTCCTCTTTTCATTTTCAAAATTTTAAGTATTTGCTTCCTTGAAAGATAAATTCTTCAGGTCAAACTGGGATAAATAAAGGTAGGTACACTTATCATCGTTATTCCCCAGTTTATCTATGACCTACTGCCTGAGAATTGCCGATATGGCTGAAAATGAACGTCCGCGAGAACGTTTACTAACTTATGGTGCCAAAGTTTTAGCTACTGCCGAGTTAATTGCAATTCTACTCGGTACGGGTCAAGGTCCTGGGAAGTTATCAGCAGTAGGTTTGGGACAATATATTTTACAGGAATTAGGCAAGCATCAGCGCGAACCTTTAGCAGTCTTGCGAGATATCAGCGCTGCTGAATTGATCCAAATTCCTGGAATTGGACCAGCAAAAGCAACAGCGATTTTAGCCGCGATCGAATTGGGTAAACGTACTTTTCAAGCTCGTCCGGGAGAAGGTACATTAATTGATAGTCCAGCAGCTGCGGCTGCTGCGTTGAGTCAAGATTTGATGTGGCAACAAAAAGAAAGATTTGCAGTAGTGCTGTTAGACGTAAAAAATCGTTTATTAGGAACTCAAGTAATTACCATTGGAACCGCAACAGAAACTTTAGCACCCCCACGCGAGATATTTCGGGAAGTAATACGTCAAGGTGCAACCCGTTTGATAGTCGCTCACAATCATCCCTCAGCAAGCTTAGAACCCAGCCCCGAAGATATCGAATTAACCCGTCAACTGTTAGCTGGAGCGCAATTTTTAGACATTCCGCTGATAGATCACCTCATACTCGGTGATGGAGATTTCCAAAGTTTGCGCGAAATTACTACCTTATGGGATGAGTATCCCCAGGGAGTTTAGTATTAGTAGTAGTCTATTTCATTCATTTTTGACAGGTTCGGGTAGTGCGTGTGCGGAAGACAGCAGATTCACGCAGCGTCGCACCAGAACTAATAAAACGCACTACTAGTACTTCACCACATAAGTTATGAGGGGTTAACGTAGTGCGTTCACGAAGTGTGCGCGTTCACCGCAAGGTGTTCCCGCAGGGTAGCGCGAGCGTCCCGCTCGCTCGTTGCTTTTAGCCCGCTCGCTATTGTCACGAGCGACCAAGATGGTCGCACTACGAATGCGTTACCCATCAAAGTTAGTGTGACAGACTACTAGTAGTCTGTCACATAAGTTATGAGGGGTTAACGTAGTGCGTTCACGAAGTGTGCGCTCGTTGCTTTTAGCCCGCTCGCTATTGTCACGAGCGACCAAGATGGTCGCACTACGAATGTATTGCCCATCAAAATTAATGTGGTGGACTACTAGTCCAAATTATTAATTTTGAAGGCTTATATCTCAGTCCTATTTATAGGACTTTCGCTATTAGACGGGGGTTGAAAACCACTGACGGGTTGTGACGAAAACCAGTCAAATTAATGCAATCGACCACTACTTTAAACAAAAAAAAATGCAGAGAGGTGTTTTGCATCCGTCTCTACATTATTGTTTCAAACTTAATTATTCTTTTGATGTTGATATTACCTGCTTTTCAAGCATAGGAGGAAAAATCATCAGCAATATTTTCTCTAATAGGCTCCTTTTTTCTCTAAGATTACTGTGATGGTTTGCAAGATAATCTGCAAATCTAATGAAAGCGACCAATTTTCCATGTAGGTTTTATCTAAGTCAATCACTTTCTCAAAGTCGAGAATATCAGAGCGACCGGAGATTTGCCATAAACCTGTAATTCCGGGGAGAACTTCTTGACGAATAAAGTGGTGGTCGGAAAACTTCTGTACATCTCTTACAGGTAAAGGACGAGGACCTACCAAACTCATTTCTCCAAATAAAACGTTAAATAACTGAGGCAATTCATCTAAACTATAGCGACGGAGAAAATTTCCTATTCTGGTAATGCGTGGGTCATCTTTGATTTTAAAGAGAATTCCATCTTTAGTTTCGTTACGTGCTTCTAGTTCTTTTTGTAATGCGTCTGCATTAGTCACCATCGTGCGAAATTTCCATACTTGGAAAGATTTTCCATGCAAACCAATACGAGTTTGTTTATAAAATACTGGACCTGGAGAATCAAATTTGATTAGTAAAGCAATCAACAGATAAATTGGTGACGTAAATAAGATAAATAGTGCCGAACTACAAAAATCAAAGTACCGTTTTATCCAGAAATCACTACCTGTGATAGTTGGTGGCATAAAATTTAATATTGGGATACCACCAATCATTTTCAGTTCTAATCTTTGCTCTACAGCTTGTAACTCAATCGGTAAAATATGTAATATAACACCTGCATTTCGCAACTTCCAATAAAGATACATTCTGCTTTGTATTGACTGCCATGAACAAACGAATACTTCAGCTACCCCTTGGTTAATAATGTCGTCTAAGGTTGCGGATAAATGACCTTTTGATGAAGCAATTAAATCAACATTTTTCCAACCTACAATATTATAACAATTTTGTTTATCTAATAGTTTGATAGCTTTCTGTTTATCTTGCGGAGAGCAGATTAAATACGTTGGACAAGTAATTAAATTTTGCTTTCTCAGGCGCATAATGGCAGTATTTACCATAAATCGACCCGAACAAGTAATAGCTATGCTCAGCAGCCATGCTGTGACAAAAGTTTCCCTCGGGAAAAAGTTATTTTGTAAATAAAGATATTCAAAAAGTATTAATAGAAAATAAGAGAATGTTATTGTTTTGGTTAGATTAGAATAGTCGCGCCGTTTTTCACCGGCTTCGTATAATCCTTGGGTTGCAATCAGACAAATTTGAATGGCAATAGTTGAAAGTATAAAAAGTGAATTGTTTTGCTCAAACAAACTAATGTTAGAACTAGTATTGTAGGCTTGCGCTATTTCTAAAGCGAATCCTAAGCATATTCCGTCTACTGCAATAAGAGTTGTTTTACGAAGCCATATTGCACCGGCTCTTTTGCGTAGTTGTGTTAAAGATGGTGCGCGTAAATCTAAAACTTTATTTCCTGATAACTCGCTAACAAAAGACATAATGTTTGGTAAATTCCTGATTAACTATATTAAACATAATTTTTATGGTGTGATATTATTGTGACATAATAATATATAAGAAACATAAAATCAAACAAAATTAATATCAGCTTTTTATTGGTTTAATAGTAATCATAAAATCTCTATTTTTCGCATGATTTTTAACCTATATTAATATTTTTTGAAATACAATTGGTATCAGCACATTGTTAATAAATATTTAATCCAGCTATCTATAACGGTTTTCAACGAGTAAAATTTTAAGGTCTGAGCAAGACGGATTTATCCGTGGTAATGACTCTACCGAAGCCCCTAAATTTAATTTATGGGGCATTAATTACGAATTACGAATTATACTCACTTGGGTGCAATACATCCCGAACCTCACCCCCTTCGCCTCTCCTTAGTAAGGAGAGGCGAAGGGAGGCCGGGTGAGGTATTATCATGCGGGTACTTTACTCAACCGAAAAGCGCTATATATCCAAATTTTTATAGATAATCTTCCTTGTATTAATTAGCCAAAATTGCCGTTAAATGAAAACGATAAACTAACGAGTTGGTGCATTATCAAAAGCATGAGCGATCGCATTCCAAGCAAACTTACGTTTTCCATTCAGATCGAGGGGTAAAGGACGAACGGGTGCGCCATCTTCTCTGGGTTTAAATTCATTTAACCAAGTATATTTATCGCTTAATCCCCAAGTTATGACGGCAATTACTGCTGGTTCTTCCAAAACTACTTTTAGATAATTATTGTAAACTTTGGCGATAATTCTATCTCGTATTTCTATATCATGCGGTAACTCTTTGTCTGTAACATCAAGTTCGGTAATCAATATTTTGAAACCTAAGTCGGCAACTTGAGCCAAAAAATCTTTTAGTTTCTGAGGATTAAAATTAGTTTCGCTACCGTTTAAATGAGCTTGAATACCCAAAGCGTGAATCGGAGTTCCTTTGGATTTTAAACGTTTTAAAAGTTGAATAACGGCGTTTCGCTTGGCTTCATCGTTAGCTATATCGTAATCTAAACCATAATCGTTATAAACTAACATTGCCTTGGGGTCAGCTTCATGTGCTAAGCGAAAAGCTAAATCTATGTAATCTTCTCCAAGTAATTCTAACCACGGTGTTTTTCTTAAACCGTTAGGAAGTTGATCTCTTGGTTCGATCGCTTCATTAACAACATCCCAAGAATGAATTTTTCCTCGATAGCGTCCAACAACCGTTTGAATGTGTTTTTCTAAGAAAGATTTCGCATTTTGATGGTTGACTGTATTTTCAAACCAAGGAGGTAAAGATTCATGCCAAACTAAAGTGTGACCTCGAAACTGCATATCGTGGGTGCGAGCAAAATTCAGCATCCAGTCTGCTGCTGTAAAATCAAAAGATTCGGGTGTAGGACGCAACGGTTTTGGATTTACGTGCCATTTCAATCCCCATTCCGGAAGTAGTATTGAGCATTCTTTAGCTATATTTTGAGCATATTCTGTATCGCTCGAAAGTTGGTCGTAACGTATAGCAGCTCCAAAAATAAGTTTTTTCTTAGCGGCACGTTGTTTTAAAGATTCATCTCCAGGATATTTTATACATTCACAATCTGCGTCGTCCAAAGCCAGAATTTGCTGACGTTTTAACTCATCTTTTCCCGTAACTACCGCACCCATCGCTGTCACAGCACCTAGACCCAATAAAAATTTTCGTCTGGTGAATATTTTTTGATACATTGGTCATTCCTAAGCAAGCTTATAAAAACCAAGTCTTTGCTTGATTACCAACCAGATAAACTGAGGGTTTCCCATCACGTAACGTTTCCATAAACGCTTTGGTTCGACAATTAAACGAAACAGCCACTCCAAACCCCATCTCTGCATCCATATAGGCGATCGCTGCACCATATCAGCAACTAACTCAAAGCTGACTCCAATACCTAAAGATACAGGAATTCCTAATTCTTGATAATGATCGTATATCCATTTCTCCTGCTTGGGAGCGCCTAATCCGACAAACAGAATATCTGGTGCTGCTGCTTTAATCTTAGAATTGATCGACGCTAATTCCTCTGGTTGAGATTCAAATCCATAGGGGGGGCAATGAGTTCCAACTATTTTAATATTGGGATGTCTTGCCTGCAAAGTTCTTTTAGCCGCTTCAGCAGCACCAGGACGACCACCCAGCAAGAATATTTTCAGTCCTTTTTGTTCGGCAACAGCAGATAGTTTTTCAAATAAATCCGTTCCGTTAACGCGACCATTTAAAGGTGTTTGCAAGAATTTTGCAGACCATAATAAGGAAACACCATCTGGTACGGCTAAAAATGCTTGCTCGTAAATATTGCGAAAATGAGCATCACGCTGAAGACTTAGAACGTGTTGTGCGTTAGGAGTTACCACGTAGGAAGGAACAGCACCTTTAAGAGCATGGTCTACAATGCGATCTATTACTTCATTAAAGGTGTAGTTATCAATTTTAACTCCGCAGATATTAACCCTCATAATTGATCCTTGGTATTTTATAAATTTTTTCAATAATTAAAATATCTTCGTAACTGCGGTTTACTGTCCCACAGCAGCAGGTGAAAAATTTTTCGATTTAGATAGCACTGAACTATAAATTTGATCGAGTTGAGAACTATAATTTTTGACATCGAAAGGAGTTACAGTAAGTCTTGCTGCATTTCCCAAACAGATTCTTAAAGACTCTTTTTCAATTAATTCCTGCATAGCTTCAGATAGCTGTTGGATATCTCCCGGTGTCACTAGCAAACCATTCTCTGTCGAAGTAATTAGTTCGGGAATACCACCGACAGGAGTAACTATTACAGGTAAACCCCAACCCATTGCTTCGAGAAGAGCCATTGGTAAACCTTCGTTGTAGGAAGGTAAAACAAATACGTTTATATCAGCAAGCAGTTTATCTCTAGTTTGAGAGTCTATCCAACCGAGAAGTTGGATGTGATTTATCAAGTTCAAACTTTCAATTAATTTACGTGCTTCCTCAATATCTCCATCTCCAGCAATAATTAACTCAGAATGTGCTTTTAGACTCTCTGGCATTTTTGCAAAGGCTTTGATTAAATCAAATGTTCCTTTACGAGAACCGACTCTTCCGAAAAAGCCTAATTTAATAGATGAATTATTTGTCCTGTTGGGGATTTGAGCGGGTAATTCAGTTGGATTTGGTAAAACTACAACTTGCTTTTCATTCAATCCCAACTTATTTACATAGTATTCTTTCCAAGTTTTAGAAAGAACAATAAAATTATCACAGCAACGAAATATTTTACTCAAAACCAACTGTGTCAATTTGGGAAGTTTAGCGTAAGTTACGTGGAATTCAGCACCGTGAGCATGGATTAAAAAAGGTTTGTTAAATATAACAGCAGTTAAGGCAATAATTGCTTTTCTAACCAAGCTACCACCGTCTGAAACATGAACGTGTATGATGTCAACTTTGTTAGTCAGTAGATTCCACAACAGTAATGTGAAAGCTTTGATAAAAACCTTAATTCTATGGAGAATCGAGCCTTCATCATGGCTAGTTATATGTTGAAACTCAACACCATCAGCAGCGTGCTTGAGCATGAGTTTTTCAACAGTTGCTATCCCTCCATTTTGTTCGAGGTTAGCACCTAATATAAGAATATTTAATTTGCTCATGTATCCCTGAAATTAAATGAATTTAAAAAATTGGGTTTGGTAAAAAATTGTCCTGTAATTAAATCCGGAAAATTTTATTAAATTTATTCTTCTTTAAAAATCGCACAGAGAAAAATAATTTACATCAGGGTAATTACATAAACGAATCTGGAATACAATTTATATTAAATTCATAAAACTCATGAAATTACTTATTTCGTTAAACAACCGCGAAGTTTGTTAGCAAAAAGTTCGGCATTCTCTGGCTTTAATAACATAGAACGATGAGTACCGGGAATCTCATGTACTTCGACTCCACCAGCAGCCCATTTATCCCAACCAAAGTTAATATCCTCAAGTCCGTAAAACTCCAATACAGCAGAGAAAATCGTTATTTTACCTGGATATGATTTTACTTCGTATTCATTCATAAACTTTTCAAGGGTTGGCATTAAAGGTTCAAATGATTTGCTAAGTTTATAATCTATACGTTCTTTAAAAAAGCTGGTTTTATCTTTCCAAGAAAAACCTAAAACTGTTTTTAGCCTTTGATAGCGTTTGTACCATAATTCAGCATTATTTGCTTGATTTTCAACTTCTGGTGTGGGAGTATCAATCATTCCCAAAAAAACCACTTGTTCGTTTTCTGCACATAACTGCCGAGCTATTTCGTAAGTAACTAAACCTTCGTATGAATGACCCAGCAAATGATAGGAACCTGTTGGTTGAATATTGCGTATTTGCTGTAGACAACGAGATGCCATCTCCGGAACTTTATCTAACGGTTCCTGTATGATGTATACTGGCTGCTGTGCATCTAAATTATCTATTATTTTTTGATATAAGAAACCACTATTGGCAATAATAAATAAAGGTGGTTTGCTACCATTAAAATTAATTTTAATTGCGGGTAAGCTAATTTCTTTTTTTTGAGCAATAATAGCTGCTAATTCTTCAATTGTTGATGCCTCAAATAATATTCCTGGAGAAAGTTTTTTATCAAATATTTTTTCTATTTCTGCCACTATAGAAGTAGCCATCAAAGAATTACCACCTAACGAGAAAAAGTTATCTTGAATCCCGATTGGTTGAATACGGAAAGTTTGTTCCCAAAGCCTTACTAATTTCTGCTCTACATCGTTGCTAGCTGATAAATATTTTTCTTCTAAATTAAGATTTGCTTTATCGGGTTTGGGAAGAGAACGACGATCTACTTTATCATTTGGGGTTAAGGGAAGAGCAGCTAAAGTTACAAATCCCGACGGTATCATGTATTGTGGTAATCTGCTTTGCAGGAAGTTTCTTAATTCTTTATTCGTAAGTGCTGTTTGATTTCGAGGAACAATATAAGCGATCAAACGTTTATCTCCTACTTCGTATTCTTGGGGAATAACAACAGCTTCTTTGACCGCAGAATGTTGATTGAGAACGGTTTCGATTTCTCCTAATTCAATCCGAAAACCGCGAATTTTTACCTGATGGTCAATGCGACCAAAAAAATCAATCTTCCCATCGGGAAGAAAACGGGCTAAATCTCCGGTTTTATACATCCGCATCCCCGGAATAAACGGGTTAGGAATAAACTTTTCTGCTGTTAATTCCGGTCGGTTCAAATAACCACGAGCCAAGCCATCACCACTAATATATAATTCTCCAGCAACACCGATCGCAACAGGCTGCAACTGACTATCTAAAATGTAAACTTGGGTGTTAGAAATGGGATAACCTATTGGTAAAGGCTTATTCGCTGGATGAGTTTTGGGAACTGAATAACAGCAAGTAAATGTAGTGTTTTCTGTAGGACCATAACCGTTAATTAACTGACAGTTAGGATGAGTTTGCTGTAATTTTTGAGCGTGAATAGGTGAAATAATATCTCCACCTGCTAACAACTGTCGAACTCCTTTAAAGCTTTGAATTTGTTCGTCTACCATTAAATGAAATAAACCTGCTGTTAACCAAAGAGTTGAAATCTGATATTTTTCTAAGATTTCTCCTAACTCTTTGAGTGAAGGTTGTTGAATTGGTAAAACAACTAGTTTTCCTCCATTGAGCAAAGCACCCCAAATCTCAAGAGTGGAAGCATCAAAGGAAATTGGAGCAGCTTGTAATATAATTTCTGACGCACTTAAATTAACGTAATTACTCGATTTAACTAACCTGACAACTCCCCGATGAAGAACACAAACCCCTTTTGGTATTCCCGTTGAACCAGAAGTGTACATGATATACGCTAGGTTTTCTGGTTTGGTAAGATTTATTAGGTTTTCAGTACTGTTTTGAGCAATTATTTCCCAGTCGGTATCGAGATTTATCACCTCACCCCGATAAAGCTGTGCTTCTCCCCTCTCCTTCGTAAGGAGAGGGGTTGGGGGTGAGGTTTTAGAATCAGTAATCAACACTTCCACTTGAGCATCTTTTAACATAAAAGTTAATCGCTCTTGAGGATATGCTGGGTCTAAAGGTATATAGGTTCCTCCAGCTTTAAGAATTGCTAATATGCTAATAATTGCTTCAGTCGAACGTTGTAAGTAAATACCGATGGGTATTTGCGGTTTTAGTCTTAAGCTACGCAGATGATAAGCTAATTGATTGGCTTTAATATTTAATTCATCGTAGGTAAATTTTTGATTTTGATAAACAAGCGCTGTGTTATTCGGTGTTTTAACAACTTGCTCTTCAAAAAGTTGATGAATGCATTTGTCACGGGGATAATCAAATGCTGTTTGATTCCATTCCACCAAAATTTGATGACGTTCGATTTTACTTAAAATTGTTAATTCATTGACTTTGCGATCGGGATTTTCAATAATAGCTTGAAGTAAATTCTCGAAATGACCAATCATCCGCTTTATAGTTTGCGGTTCAAATAGTTCTTGATTGTATACTATTGTTCCTTTCAAACCTTCTTGAGATTCGACTACAAACAGTGATATATCTAATGCAAATTTATCAACGTTAATCGGTAATGGTGTCTCTATTTGTGCATCTTGCAGGCTGAACATCACCTGGAAAATACCCGAATCATTTTGAGTATCTGTCGCGGATATTTGGACAAGTTGTTCCCAAGAGACATCTTGATGTTCCAAGTCCTCAGTTACTACTTGATTTACTTGGTGTAATAATTCAACAAATGAGATATCCCCCGATACAAAACTTCTGAAAGCTAATGTATTGAAATCTAAATAATCAGATTGAGGAATATAAGAACCAACTATAATATCTTCCTGAGAGGTATATTTATAAAGCAGACATTTGAAAGCAGCTAATAAGATTATAAATAATTTATTGTCAGACTTTTTATTGATATTATTAAGAGACTTACAGAGTCCTTGACTAAAAATAAAAGTTTCTATCCCAACCTGATAGTTTTGATTAGAGCTTCTTGATTTATCTGTAGGGAGTTCTAAAAGTGGTAGTCTACTAAGTTTTTGCTGCCAGTATTCTAAATTTTTCTCAGACATAATATTTATTTTCTAAAAGATGCACTTATTATCTGTTATATATTTTTTAACAGAATTATGATTGTTTATCGTGAGAGAATATGCTTAAATTAGCAACTAATATCAACATATACAGCCGATTTCATTTGAGTGAGGTACAGGACATATCGTTATAAGGGAGTAGGGAATAGGGAGTAGGGGAATGTACCTCATTTATTTGCAAACTACTGTATAAGTAACAATTGTTTAATAATTGCTTGAAATAATAATTATATAGCTGATAATTTGTGACTTTCTGGTGGTATTTGTACCGAAAAAGCGATCGCAACATAAACTACCCAAAACAGATCGTTTTGAATCATCAACGTAGTTTCACTGACATTTGCAAGTAACATATAAGTCATGTATATTAAAGGCCAAAATCCTTCAGATGTTTTAGTCGCTCGCAACCAGTAAAATGTTTTAGGCAAAGTTCCAGCTAAAAATCCAAAAGTATATATCAATAAACCGAATAATCCTATTTGCAACCACAGGTCTAAATAGCCATTATGGGAATTAGGAGGAGTCCAACCAGTGGCTTGCCAAATATAGAAAGAAGGAGTATCGGGACCAGACCAAAACGCACCGTATCCGTAACCTAAAAAAGGTTTCTTGGCAATCATTTCAAAGATATAAGGCCACATATCTCCGCGACCAGTAAGAGTAGTATCTTTACCGAGTGCAGTGAGGATGGCTTCTGTAGCGACGGAGACAATCACATAGAAAATTGTACCAAGACTTGCGATCGCGATCGCGCTAGGTACCATAAAATTATCTCTCCATCGAAAAACTCGAAAAGATATAGACGCAGCAATTAAAAAGACCCCATTCAGTAGGGAACTAGTAGAACTAGAACGGATTAAAAGAATGAAAGCTAAACTAAAAGCCATCCAGAACAGCCAACTATATTTTTTAGAGTTAGCAGCAAGTAAGAAAAAGACGGCAATACCCGGAGCAATAACTTTACCAAGAGTATTTTTATGGTTGTAAATACCTCGCCATTTTCCTTCATGTATTCCACCCATAATTCCATATTGTGGTAACGCTACAATAAATACAAAGCTAAGTATTACAGCAATTCCATACATCCAGCCTAATAGCTGTAGCTGTTGTTTCATGCTATAGCGTGAAGCTAAATAAAGACCAAACAAAGTGGTTCCAATTATTGCGATACCCCGAGTCAAAGTCTTTTTAGGATCTGAAGACCAAACGAAAGAAAAAACAGCAATTCCTACTAATAATAAAATAATTTTTTCTTTTCTCATTACCCGCATGACTTTCTTCCATCGCAGAACAAGTAGGAAAACAGTTATTAGATAATTGAAGAAGAATAGTATTAAAATCAAAGAAGTATTTGTTTCTTCGTCGTCGTCACCTTCATTGGCTCCACCAGACAAAATTACAGTTAGCGGACCTCCAGAATAAAGCAGTAAAGATACAACTGTAAATGACTGTTCTATAAATAATAAAAGCCGTTTAATTAGTTTCACCGATAAGTACCTTTGAGATAGATCGCTTTACGGTAAATCTCAACTGTTTGAGCCGCAATATTTAACCAATTCAAATCATCTTGACAGCGATATAGTGCTGCGGTTTGAATCTGATGTTGTAATTTGCTGTCGCTTAACAGACGAATAATCGCATCAGCTAAAGCTTCAACATCAGCAGGAGGAACTAACAAACCGTCTTGTTCCGAACAAATCATTTCAGCTAAACCACCGATTTTAGAAGCAATAACTGGGGTACCCATTGCATAAGCTAGAGATGCAACACCACTTTGAGATGCTTCGATATAAGGTAAAATTACTGCTGTACTGCGTTGAAAAAGACTTGCAACGTCTTCTGACGGAATATAATGATTGAGTATTTTATAATGTTTTTTGTCGCAGCCATTAGGAAAATATTGTTGTAAATTTTCTCCCTTTCCAGCAATAATCAATTTGACTTGAGGAAACCGTTCTATAATTGACGGCATTGCTGCAAGCAGGTAATGTAAACCTTTATAAGCCCAAATGCGTCCGTAAAATAGTAGAGTATGAGGCTCTCTAACTGTATTATTATCCTTAGCTAAGCGTTGATATAAACTACCCAATTCTCCATGAGGAAGAACGCATACCCGCTGTTTGGGAACGTGGAAATGGTCGATTAAAGCATCTTTGAGCAGATTTGCGTGAACGATTAGCTGTTGCGATCGCAAAAAGGCAATTCGACGAGTATATTCTGAACCAAGTACGTTGTCTCTGTCTCCAGGATGACGAAATACATCATGAATAGTTGTTACTAAGGGAGGCATTTTATTCAGTAACAATGTTAAATCATACCAAGGATCGTTAGTTTCTTGGACGTGTAAAACATCAGGCTGGATTTTACAGATAATATTCATCAATTTACCCATTGCAGATAAATTACGCGGGTCGCGGATGCGATATTTATCAAAAGTAATTACTTTAATCCGTGGATCGAGTAAAGCTTGAGTTTGTGCAGTTAATTGTTGGGGATGAATTAAGGTTAATTCAACATAATCTGCTAAAGCGTTAGCTAATTGAACGGTGTATTCGTAAAAGCAAAAATGTAATAAAGCAACTTTCATTTTTTATAATTCCTGGATTTAAAATGAGATAATTTGATGAAAATACAAAAATAATCGACGACGAATTATTCTTGGTAGCTGGGTATATAGATGATGAAAAAAGTCAGGATTATTTATCATTCTTGAACAAGCATCTAAATAATTGGCTTGTTTAATTGAGTCCACAACCTGAAAATACGGTCTAGTTTTTTCCAGTAAGGTAAGACGTTTTTGTAAAGCCGCTAATAATTGGGGATTATTTTTGATAAAATCTTGCTTTAAATAAAATTCTGTTGCTTGACAATATGCTTCAAGTCTTTCAACTTTACTCAGAGTAACTAATGAACCATTCCGAGAACGATAAAAATAATTCGGTTTTGGTACAAATAAAAATTTTGCTCCATGTACTAAGCAATTTAGATATAGCCAAAAGTCCCCACCAATTAAAATATTTTCTTGATTTTTAATCTGATGTTGCATCAAAAAATTTCTTCTAATTAATGGTTTGGTTAAACCTAAAGGTAAACCCCATGTTCCAGGTAAATCATTTTCAATGAAAAATATCGGCTCGATTTTGAGATTATGTTTAATGCGGAATTTACTTTGGGTTAATAATGTACTCCAAGGTAAAGTCTTTCCATCTTGAATAAAATAAATATCATCCGCAATCATATCTACATTTTGATTATAGGCAATCTCCAATAGTTTTTCTAATCTATCTTTTGCATACCAGTCATCTGAATCAAGTCGAGTTACCCAATTTCCCCTAGCTTCATTTATCGCTAGATTTGTACTATAGTTTTGACCTAAATTTTTCTGATTAGCTAATATTTTAATTCTGTTGTCATCGAAGCTTCTAGCAATTTCTAAGGTATTGTCTGTAGAAGCATCATCGACCACAATCAATTCAATATTTTTTTGAGTTTGTTGCAATGCAGATTCCATCGCTTGGGCAATATATTCTTCAGTGTTATAGGCAAGAATAATTACAGATACTTCTGGATTTATCATGATACCTTTTTTATTTATTAGGACTTACGCAACTGGCACATTTTTTCTTGTAGAGTGTGTGACTAGGGTGTTGACTCTGTAGGTTTTTTGAGTGCTAAAAAATCATCACAAATCCCTCATCTCCAATCTAGCCTAGACCTCACCCCCTTCCCCTCTCCTTATTAAGGAGAGGGGTGTCCGGAGGATGGAGTGAGGTTCAAAATGTTGTGATTATAACTGACATAAAAGTTGCATTAATAAAAAGTAGGAAAATACTATCAAAGTCAACAGCCTAGTGTGTGACACTTTGAGTGATTTTGAACGAAGCAATAAGGCTTTTGGTGTCACGCACCATCAGAGTCTTGTGACAATCGCGTAAGTCCTGTTTATTTTCTTTTGAGTAGTAACTTAGACCATTCGTTATCGGAGTGATAAACTAGATAAATTCCTAAAAATCCTATAAATAAAAAGTAGCTTAAAGTAGCAATTATTAAAGTAAATATAATATTTAAATTAAACTTTTGTAATAATAAAAACACAGGCACCATTAAAACACTAATTAACAGAGGACGGTAAATCATAGACAACAAATTTAATGTAAACAATCGTCTTGAAACTTCATACAAGTAAATAAATAGAGCAATAAAATCGATAATTAATCCCGTACTAGCTGCACCGTTTAATTTATATTGATAAACAAGTACTATACTCAAAAAGCCATCTATTATAGTTGTGATAAATACTTGCCGCAAATTAACCTTTTCAAAACCGTTTGCTACCAAAAGGTAACTCAGCGGTCTGACAAATGATGAAGCAATTAATCCAAAAGCAAATAAATTTAGAGCTACTTTTGCTTGAGCAAAGCTTGGGTCGTGATACAGTAAAACTAATAAATCTTTGCCAACAAATGCAAGTCCGACAATCAAAGGTAAAGCCACAATTAATAATATTTCTATCGCAGTTTGCGTGATTTGACGCTGCTTATCTTTCCCCTCATCTATAGCTTGAGACATTTTAGGAAAGATAGCTAAAACAAGACTATGAGAAATAATTTGAAAAGGCTGCATTAATTGTGCAACTGCACCATATAGTCCTACTACTATTTCACCACCTAATAAAGAGAGAATAACAACCTGAAGCCGATAACCTATAACGGATATACCTTCAATCACGATAAATGCACCCGAAGCTTTAGTTGTATCCCACATAAACTTCCAGTCGAGTTGCCATTTATATTTGACAAATTGCGTAACTAAATACCATTCAATAAAAAAAATCAAGCTTTCCGAAGCGACCATAATTGCTGAAACAAGGTTAATGTCATGTTTCAGATTCATTATCCAAATAATTAATACTACGCGCAGAATATAAACTGGTATCGTACTAATAGCAATTAGGTGCATTTTCTCTCGTGCTTGAAAAATAGCTTCGGTTACATTCGAGAGAGAAAATGGAATAATAGCTAAACCAAAAACGTAACAAACTGTTGAAGTATCTCGACTGTAAGGAAGTAAAAATACTATAATCATTAACAATATATAACCAGCAATGCTAAATAGAAGCTGTAAAAAAGTACCGCTAATCAAATATGCAGGTGTATTTGTCGGATTGCGAGCTAATTCTCGCGTAAACAGCGTTTTAAACCCTTGGGAAGCTAAAGTCATAAACACATAATAGTAACTAAAAGCAAGCATATATTGCCCTAGTTCATAAGCTCCTAAAATTCGAGCAATTGATGCAACTAAAATGAAAGTTGTAATACTCTGTGTTAAACGATTTAAAAGTAGAGAAAAAGAATTTCCTAAAAGCTTGCGTAGACCTTCCATTGATAAGCTGCACCTTTAAAAGATAGATTAATTTAAAAAGATTTAAAATGATTTTGATTTAATAGCTTCTTTATGTGATTTATCTTTATCAGAGTCATATTTTGCATGATAGAAATAGCTATCGGATTCATTTTCTGGAATTACACCATTTACGACCAGACCTAATACATTTTGTCCAGAACGTTCTAAAGCTTCCCTGGATGTATTTGCATCACCAGATGTCAGTATTCCCGGTCGTGTTACTAATAAGACACCATCAGCCATTTTGCCTAAAGCTAGAGCATCCGCTCTCCTAACCAAAGAAGGTGCATCAATAATTACAAAATCATAGGTATTTTTAAATTCTTCAATTAAAGTTTCCATCTTTCTCGAATCTAATAGAAATAGAGGATTGGGAGTAGTTAATCCTGCTGTTAAGATATCTAAACTAAGCATTCCTCCACTCACAACTGTTTCAAATTCAACTTGACCGACAATAATATCGCTTAACCCCTTGACGTTGCTAACACCCCAGATATTATGCTGTAAGGGATTTTGCATATCTGCATCTACTAGCAATACTCTTTGTCCTAATTGCGCGATCGCGGCCGCTAAATTTGCCGATACTGTTGACTTACCCTCTTTCGGCACGGAACTTGTCACTACAATTACTCGTAATGGTTTATCCGAACTAATAAACTTCAAGTTAGCTTGAAGCATTCGGTATGCATCTGCAATTGGTAAATTGGGATTGTCTCTTACAGGGATTTCAGGTAAAGTCAATTCGCTACCTTTGGTAAGGTAAGACTTCTTTTTCAAGGAAGGTATAGTGCTAAGTAAGGTATATCCAAATAGTTTTCTGATTTCTTTAAGAGTTTTCACTGACCTATCATTTAATTCAAGTAATACAACCATTGCTGTTGCAACTAAAATTCCGCAAGCACCTCCTAAAATCAAAAACATAATTTTAATTGATTGTGTAGACTTTTTATTTACAAATGCAGGCTCAATTATTCGAGCATTCCCCAGATTTTGGTTTTCTGTAACCCTTACTTCCTGTAGCTTTTTTAAAAGATTTTCATTGGTTGTTCGAGCGGTTTCTAAATGTCGCTCATACTTCATTTCTTCTTGCTCTAACTTCGGCAAAACATTAACTCTTTTTTGATGATTTTCTAATGCTTTTATTAGAGAATTGAGCCGATTTTTTAAGGCTACGCTTTCTACTTCAGATCTTACCAGTTCCTCGGAAAGCTTTTCTTTTACTTGACCTATTTGCAAACTTCCGACTGCAACACTTTTATTACTTTTAGTTAATTGTGCAACTCTGATATTTAATAACCTTTTTAAAGCATTTCTTTGACTAATCAAATCTTGTATTGTTGGATGTGTCTCATAAAACCGAGTTTGAGCTACTGCTAATTCTGCTTCTATTTTTTGTAAGTTTTCTAAAACCTGCTGTACACCAGTCGAACTTTTCAGAGAATCAGTTGCGATCGCATCCTGAGAATCCATCCCGACTTGCTTCTGGAGGCTTTGGGTACGAGCGATAACTTCAGAATAAGCTATTTTTGTTTCAGTTATTTTAGCTTCTAAATCTTTCTGAACTACTACAGCAGTTCTAGATTCTTCTTCTAAGGAAATTACATTATTCTGCTGCTGAAAACGACGTAAAGTTTGTTCTGCTTTGGTAACAATTTCTTCTGTTTCAGGAAGCTGTTTCGCAATAAAATCACCAGCTGCAACAGCCGCAGCTCTATTTGTTTGTATATTATTTTCTAGATACAATTTCATCAACTCATTAACAACTGCTCCCGCTTCTTTGAAATTTTTGCTTTCATAGGAAACTTGTAAAACGTCAGTGGCTGGAATAGCTTTAAGATTAATCAGTTTTGCAAGCTCTTGTGGTTGATAAGGTACACCATTATCATCTTTGAGATTTAGATTTTTGATTGTTTTAATTAGAAGAGGTTTGGAACTAATTACCTCTATTTCTGTATTTAGAGGACTGCTTTTTATATCTAAACCTTCTAACTGTCCGATTTCTCCTCCTAATCCTGTTAAAGCAGAAGTTTGGTTAATCTTTTTAATCAAAAGCTTACCTTCAGCTTGAAAAACTGGCTTTTGAAAAGAGCTTAGTACTGCTGCAACTCCTACTGAAACGGTAAATAAAAATGTAGCAATTAACCAGCGTCGCTTAATAATGTACCAAAATTTTTGCAGATCTAAATCTACAGATTCTCTAGATTCCATAATTAGTGAAATATTATATAAAAATTAAAGTTTGAAAATTAGTTAAAAAAACAATTTAATCATGACATCGCTTTAAGCATCAAGAATTTTGATTATTTAAGGGATATCATTTACTCTGAAGCTTAACTTTACTTACAGGTGTTACTCTACCGGACAATTACGGAAAACTTTATTTTTTCACTTCTACCGTATCTGTTATATTTCCCAAAAAATCAATATAATTAACTATCGATCGCTTCATAACATAGATAAATACTTAAGTAAATTATCCTAAATTTTTGATTGAGTGAAGTAAAAAAAAATACCTCGCATCGCCTCCGGCACCCCTCTCCTTAGTAAGGAGAGGGGAAGGGGGTGAGGTTCGGGATGTATTGCACCCAAGTGAAAACAATTTTGAGTGATAAATTTCATGCAATAAAAAACCCCTTTTTAAGGGGGTTTAGGGAAATTTAACCGCGTTAAGTAGGTTATTTACTTTTCAATTAGCCGTTTTTCTTAGTTTTTTCTCAAGCTTGTATACACTTTAATCTAGATAATGTGGCGATAATGTGACAAAAATTGTAAAGCTTAAAAGATTAACTTAATTATTTGAAAATTATATAATATTTGTGGGGAAAAGGTTCCCCTTAAAATCTGAAGCCAATTCTACATCCACATCAATACGCATCTTCAACTTCCAACTGAGCAACAGTCACAGCATTAAATGCAAACGCTGCAACCATTGGTATAGGACATCTCAACCAATAAGTAACACCTGCGGCGATCATTGTGGCGATTACTGCTGCGATCGACCAAACACGTTCTTCACAAGTTAAGCCCCTTTCAGCTTTAATCATTCTTAAAACTTTTGTGGGAATTGGTTCTGGCATTACCGCTCCCGGAGGAAAAGCCCAGAAGTTATTACAGCGTTCAATATATAGATCGGTCCAACCATTATCTTGACACCATTGGACAATCCATTCGTCATTGTAATGTTTCATCGGATTGTTCGCAATTTGATTAAATTTCAACATAATTTACCAATAATAATAAATAGATAGATAGTTCTCGATTAATACTTATAGTTCACGATTCTCTAAGACAGGAATTGTAACTATGAAATGTAACGCTTTATTAAGATAATATTTCCATCTACTTATATTTGGAAATATCTCAAACAAAGCTTTGACTAACTACAAGATTAACAGGACTTCTCTTATTCTTTTGCCAAATGATAATAAACTTTATTTTTTCGCTTGAAAGTAAAGTTTCCTCAAGACTTTTAGAATAAAACAATGATTTATTTAAACAAATGTAAAGTTGACCTTTCGCAGCAAAGGTTTGAGGTATGAGATTATAGGCTATGGAATTTAAGGTAAACTGAACGGGGATTGAGATCGGCAATGTCTTACTCGCGCAAGCTTTATAACTCGCCGTAACATTTGTTAACACAAACATTGAAGACGGAGTACAGGTTCAATAATGCGAACAAGCTAACGGTACCGATCCTAAAAATGGTGTAGAAACTTTACTCTTAATAGATGCAAATGAAGCGTGTTGGTGTAATCGGTGGTGGACAATTAGCATTAATGATGGGTACTGCGGCCAAAAAACTAGGAGTAGAATTAATTGTACAAACTCCGGGACGCAATGACCCTGCGGTTGGGATTGCTAGCGATACTGTTTTTGCAGCGGTTAATGATGCTAAAGCCACGAATGAGTTAGCCGCGAAATGCGATGTGATAACTTTTGAAAATGAATTTGTCGATTTAGAAGCGTTATCTCAAATTGCTTCGCAAGGTGTTTGTTTTCGTCCTCGAATCGAAGCCCTATCTCCTCTTTTAGACAAATACGAACAACGTTGTTTTTTGCGTGATTTAGATATACCAGTTCCCAAATTCATTTTACCCGAATCATTATTCGCGGTTTCGTCTGTTAATCAAGATATATACGCAAATAATCGAAATGATTGGGAATTGAGCTTCCCATCTGTTTTAAAAGCTCGTCGTCACGGCTACGATGGTCAAGGCACTTTTATCATCAAAAGTTTAACCGATTTAGAAAAAAAATTGTGTTTGGATTCTAGTTTGTTATTAGAAGAATTTATCCCTTTTAAAAAAGAGCTATCCGTAATTGCAGCGCGTTCAACAAGTGGTGAAATTTCTCCTTTTGTTGTTGTAGAAACCCAACAAGAACAACAAGTTTGTCAGCGAGTTATTGCACCTGCTGATATCAATTCTCAGACAGAAAAAATTATTCAAGATATAGCCGGTACTGTACTTAACACCTTGCAATTCGTGGGAATATTTGCTATAGAGCTATTCCTGACCAATGATGACGAAGTATTAGTAAACGAAATTGCACCCCGAACTCATAATTCCGGACACTTTTCTATTGATGCTTGCTTTACCTCGCAATTTGAGCAGCATTTAAGGGCAGTTTGCGATTTACCTTTAGGTAATGTGGCAATGAATTGTCCTTGTGCTATTATGGTAAATTTGTTAGGTTATGAAACACAAACAAGCAACTATATCGATAAACGCTCAACCCTGGCAAAAATTCCTGGATCTTATCTTCATTGGTATGGTAAATCAGAATCTCGCCCCGGACGTAAACTGGGTCACATTACAGTTCTGTTAGATGATAAAAATCGCGATCGCGCAATGACAATTGCCCGAAATATAGAGTCTGTATGGTATTCTCAATGAAGTCAAGAAAAAATAACAAAAAAAATATTTATTTATCACACAACAACAATAGGGAAAGCTATAATGAATTTATTGCACTACGACGTTGGTGACTGCCATACAGTTTTGTGATCTATGACTTTTATGATATGGGAATTGAATAATTTCGTGGCAGTATACCGGGCATTGTATCCGGAAACTTTAAACGATGTAATTTGGTACCCCCCTGGTTTAACCAGGTCATAAACTTAGGTAAAACGGCGTTGCGGTGAACTAAAATTATAAAGCTCCTCAAGTCACTTGTTGATTTGGGGGCTTTATTTTTTTTGTATTTATTTTTTAACAGATTAAATACAGTTATTCATCAATTTAAAACCTAAAATCGAATGACAAGCTTACTAAAACAATTCGTACTTAATCGTAGTGAATTGAAGAATGGAATAGTACTACTGGTTTCGGAAAATTCCGCTGCTGATATTGTTGCAGCTCGAATATTTATCCGTGCTGGAAGTTGTTATGAACAGCCAGAAAAAGCAGGATTGGCAAATTTGCTTGGTGCTGTCCTAACTAAAGGGTGTGATGGACTTTCAAGTTTGGAAATTGCCGAACGGGTAGAGTCCGTGGGAGCGAGTTTGAGTGCGGATACAGCAACAGATTACTTTGTTTTATCCTTGAAAACCGTTACAGATGATTTTACTCAAATTTTGGAATTGGCAACACGAATATTGCGATCGCCAACTTTTCCAGAAGCTGAGGTAGAGATGGAGAAGCGGATTGCTCTGCAAGATGTGCGTTTGCAAAAGGAACAGCCTTTCAACGTTGCATTTGAGCAGTTACGAAAAATTATGTACCAAAATCATCCTTATTCATCGTCTGGACTGGGGGATGAAACTACTATTAGCAATTTAACTCGCGAGGATTTGGTCAAACATTATCAAACTTATTTTCGCCCAGATAATATAGTTATTAGTATTGCAGGTCGTATATCCGCAGAAAATGCAGCGCAACAGATAGAAGAGCTTCTCGGTGATTGGCAAAGCATTGACACACTACCAGTTATAAATGTGCCATTTCCTCAAACTAAACCGCAACAGGTAATTACCCCTCAAGCAACACAGCAATCGGTAATTATGTTGGGTTATTTAGGTGCTTCAGTACACGAAGCTGACTACACTGCTTTAAAATTGCTTTCTACTTATTTAGGAAACGGGCTTTCCAGCCGCTTATTTGTAGAGTTACGAGAAAAGCTTGGTTTAGCCTACGATGTCTCCGCATTTTACCCCACAAGGCAGTATTCCAGTTCCTTTGTAGTTTATATAGGTACCGCACCGGAAAATACAATTACCGCTTTAGAAGGGTTGCGAAGAGAAGTTGATTTACTTTCTAGTAGTAAATTAGAAGAAAGCGCTTTACAAACTGCAAAAAACAAAATACTCGGACAATACGCTTTGGGTAAACAAACCAACGGACAAATTGCTCAGGTATATGGTTGGTATGAAATTTTAGGCTTGGGAATTGCCTTCGACCAAAAATTTCAAGCAGATATTGCCGCTTTAACCGCTGAACAAACCATCAAAGCTGCTTCTAAATACTTGAGGGAACCATTTGTATCTGTAATCGGTCAAGAAGAAGCGATTAACCGTGTAATTGCGTAGCAGCAGTATTAAGCATCTAGTTAGCATCAACTATAATCATTTTGGCGCTTTTCTTAGGCATTTATACCGTTGTGGCGATTTAATTTTATACTGGTTAATAGATAGTGTATTTGTAAGAGACTTGCCGGGGGCAAAAACCATGATAGGTAGCAGAAAACTGAGTATTATCAAGTACTTACGCTCTCTCATATCGTTTCGCTTCCTTCCGATAAATAGGATTTATTGGTTAGTTCTACTTTCTTCTACTCCCCTGCTGTTTGGTTCTCAAATTGGAGTATCAATTGCAGCAGAGCAAAAAATTGCTCAAGTAGTTGTAGAAGCTAACATGAACCGTCCTAACCTTAAAGTCGGTAGCGAAGGAGTACCTGTAAGAGAATTACAAGCAGCTTTAACACTTTTGGGTTTTTATGAAGGTGAAGTGAATGGAATGTTCACCGAAACAACTCAAAAAGCAGTTTCACGTTTCCAGCAAGCAGCAGGTTTAAAAGCAGATGGAGTTGTCGATACAAACACTTGGCAAACCATTTTTCCGAACGTAACTGCATCAACAGAAATTGCTAGCACCCCTACACCACCTCCTGATAGCTTTCCCGTACCCACAGAGTCGTTCGGTAGCGTTAGCGCGGTGAATAATTCTACACAGGAACAAAGACCGATAACACCTGCTGTAGATCCGGTGAGGATTGTAACTCCGAACCCAGAGCCAAAACCTGCAACACCACCTAAAACCACTCCCAAACCAAAACCTCGTACTACCACAACTCAAAAACCAAAACCCGTACAAAGACAAGCTGCTACAACACGTATTCGTCAAACTACCACATCTTCCCAGAAAACAACTCCTGGAATCCAATATACTGCTCAAGGACTACCGATTTTGCGTCCAGGAATGCAAGGTTCTCAAGTTGTTGAGTTACAGGAAAAATTATCTAACCTGGGATTTCTCAAAAGTGTTGATGGAGATTTTGGTCCAGTAACAGCAGAAGCAGTAAAAGCATTTCAGCAGCGCAACGGTTTAGAACCCGATGGTGTTGTTGGAGGAGCTACTTGGCAACTTTTAGATCGAGGTAAACGTTAAGGGAATGGTGATTTAATTAAATATCTGATTTTTGTGGTGCGTTATCGTCGTTATGGTAACGCATCATTATTGTTTGCAATGTCAAGCTTGGTAGATGGCGATCGCACTATTAATATCAACTTCGGATGAACATTTGTCATTGCGAGCATTCATCGAAGATGTTCCCGAAGGGTAGCGAAGCAATCGCAGGGTTTGGAATTGCTTCGCTTCATTTCATTACGCTCGCAATGACAAGCCAGTAGGTTGGGTTGAACGGAGTGAAACCCAACATTACCAAGGGTTTTAATGATGCTTGAGCAATTTAGTCAAAAATTATTTAACTTTGACCTTTGACCTTTAACCTCGAACCGCTAACCGCTTGGTGCCAGGTATCGAATTTCTCAAAAGCCTATGATTTCGTAAAAAAACTTCTATTTACAAATTTTAATAAAGAACTGGGACGCTTATATGTTACACTTTACAAGTCGCAGCGCGAGAAAAGAGTAATCTCTCATTCGGAGTAGAGTAAAATCTCAATTGTGATAAGTTAGGTATGTTTAGTCCCCGAGGTAGTATCCCCACAGGTGCTTCTTGATAATTTTTCTCTACAATCTCTATCACTTGATTGATCGAAAGGTATCCTGTCTTTCCACTACTATCATACCACCCTACCCTACTAGCAAAACTCTCGTAGTTTTTTAAACCTGCCTCAATCCAAATCTGCTTTTGCACGCTAAAGCCAAAACGTCCATCCGAATTTTGTACCCAGTAATTATCAATTTTTTTCAGGTCGGAACAGGAAAATGTCTCAATGTCTTCGTTCAAGAGGTAATCTCTTTCTGTTCTATTAGCAATGAAAAGCATAAGCTTATTGGTTAATTGATCGGCTTCCCGCCAACTTTGGTTTTTTAAAGAGTATTCAAGTGCATCGTACAAGTGCCGTTTGAAAGAATTCCTAACCTCATCAAGCTGGTCATTTTCTGTAATATTTCCAGCGAGAAGTAACTCAATTAATCCACGGTATAAAGATTCAATAGTATTCTTGTCTACAATAGAAAGTTCTGGTTTGAAAGGGTTAATTTTTCTATTTTTAAGGATATCAAATGCTTCTTGGTAAGCTGCTTTTGCATTTTGAGTATCCTTCTTTTGCTTGAGTACATTGCCTCGAACAGTTAAGGCGAATATCCTCAACTGCAAAAATTCACTGTTTGATTTATTGTCCGCTATTTTACCTTTATTTTCCTTCCATCCCGTTAAAAAGTTCATACTATGTTTGATGGATTGTTCTGCTGATTTCCAATCGTTGAGATATTGATAAGTTAAAGATTTAGAAGTATGGAGATACACTTGTTCAAGTAGATGATCTTTGACTTTAACATCTGCTTTTTTAGATATATCAATAGCTTCTTCTGAATCCGGGGATAATTTTCCTACCAATTCTTTTAGCTGTAGAGGATTTGCAACATATGTGTAGGTTTCCTCAAGTTTTTTTTGTGCTTCTAAAACTTTCCAACCAGCAATTGTTATTGAAGTTACTGTTCCTAATAAAGCCAAACTCAAAACAATAGTCCCATTCCGAATCCGCTGCTTAGCTTTCCGATTCGCTTCACTCAATACCAGATTTCTCTTTTCTACTGCTTCCTTATCCTTCCTCTCCCTTTCCAACTGCGCGTCTCGTTCATCAACAGCAATTTTCTCCTGAATTTCCTTTTCCCTACTAGCAGCTAAAAACTGCTTATCTTGATAACTTAAATTCTTATCTTTCCCCCATTCCTCAGCATCTACTAAAGCCTTTCCCCGCAGCAGTCGAGATTCATCTTTACCTCCAGAAGCAACCCAAAATTTAAAACTTTCCGAATAGGGACGCAAATTATTTAATTCATTTTCAACCCAATTCTCGTTAAAAACTTGTTGATATATAAGGTTATAAACTCTTAATTTCCCTTCTCGTCTGGCAACTAATCCCGAAAGTAATAATTCACTTTGTTCTAAAGTATTGTCGGCTGTAATATCAATTGTTTGTGAAGATGCAGAATTTGAGATCCCCCCAACCCCCCTTATAAAGGGGGGCAAGGAGGAATCATAAACCCCCTTTACTGAGGGGGGCAAGGAGGAATCATAAACCCCCTTTACTGAGAGGGGTAAGGAGGAATCATAAACCCCCCTTTCTAAGGGGGGCAAGGGGGGATCTATTATTTCAGATTGCTCTTCAGAACTCCGAACTTGCTGATATAAATCCAACAAATACCCAGCCCGTTCCTCATTCCTTAATATTCTGGCTCGAATGGTGCGTAAATGTTCGGGTTCATCTTGAGATTCCCAACTTTCAATAATCTTTGATTTGACAACTTCTTCAACAGTGCGCGGATTTTTATTATCCGATTCTTCCACCATAAACTGACACAACTTTTGCGTCAGAAACGGTTGTCCTTTCGTCCAATCTAAAATTTCTTGCATCACCGCTTGGGAATCACTAAATTTTCCCCTAAAACCCTTTTCTAACGGTTCAACTTCGTGTAATTGAAAACCCTTGAGAGAAATTGCTTTACCAATATTAAACGGAGTGCGTTGTTTATCTTGAATTAAATTGCTGGGTGAAGCGACTCCCAACAAACAAAATGTCAAACGGTTATATGCGGGATTATCAACACGCTGGTTATAACAGGAACGAATAAAAGCGAAAAAATCATCAGTAGGAAAATCAAGACTGAGAACGCTATCAATTTCATCAATAAAAATAACAATATTTTCTTTGACTTCAACAAGTAATATTTCTTCCAAAAACTTGCGAAATTTGGTTACAAGAGAATTTAATTGATTTGCTCCCCACCACTCCCCAAAATCAACATCCAAATCAAAAATATCAATCAGCGAATCAATCAAATCCGCATACC
Source organism: Rivularia sp. UHCC 0363 (assembly GCF_034931125.1). Lineage (NCBI taxonomy): Bacteria > Bacillati > Cyanobacteriota > Cyanophyceae > Nostocales > Rivulariaceae > Rivularia > Rivularia sp. UHCC 0363. Next base: position 157,780 of record NZ_JAYGHM010000002.1, read on the forward strand.
ATTGCTCTGGTGGGACATTTTGAATACCACCCGCAGAAAGATCGATCGCAGCACATTCCACACCATTTTCCCTTAAACGGCGCATTGTTCGCACACGTAAGCTGGATTTACCACTTTGACGGGAATTCAACACATAACAAAACTTTCCCGATCGCAATCCATCATACAAATCGCGATCGGCATCTCGCGTTACATAAGTGCTGGCATTTTCCGGTAGACTTCCAGAGAAAATATATTGGTCAACCATAAGTAATCAATTTACAATTCGCAATTGGCAAAAGGTATCTCTTTTAACCTCATCTCAACCTATCGTTGCCCTCTCCTACATCCGGCTTTTGATCCCCCCTAGCCCCCCTTTCCAAGGGGGGGAAGCGGAGTTAAAGTCCCCCTTTTTAAGGGGGATTTAGGGGGATCTGACGATAAGTGTGTACAGGGTGGGAAGGGGGTGAGGTTATTACACCAAACGCTCCGAGAAATATTGACGATACAAATCGTAGCTAGGAACACAATCATTACCTAAAAGCTTCACTAATCCCATGCTATGTAGTTTAAACCCAATTTCCGTATCAAGTCGCACGGGTTCATTTGCTGTAACAACTTTTTTATAGGCTGACTCCAACAAAGGATTATGTTGTAAATTCCATAATTGTTCCCGCAGATGGTTGCTAAAAATTCCCTCTTCTGTAGGTGCAAGATTTAAAAGTTGCTCAAGAGTTATTTGTTTGGTTTTGAGATTGCTAATAGCTTCCTGTATTAAATAAGGATGTCCCCCTACCAACTCCATTAACTTATTTAAACATTCTTGTCCGAATTGACTGTTATCATAGCGCTTGGCAATAGTTTGTACTTGTTGCAGATTAAATTCAGGTAAATCAATCGCGATTCCAACATTAAACGGTGAGTGATTGGTGTCCAAAGAAGGATAAGCTTCAGTAGAATGAACTACTATTAACCGCAATTTCTGCCAAATTTTACCAATCCTGTCTCCTTGTTTAGCAGATTCATACCAACCCCGCAGCAGCAAGCAGAATTGAGGGAAAATATTGGGATATTCAAACAGTCGCTCAAAATTATCGATCGCAAAAACTAAAGGCTTATCATTAACAGGTAATAAATATTTTTGAAAATAACGAGTACAGTTTTTATTCAGCCCATAAATATCATTCCAATATTTATCCAGTTCTGGTTCCAGTTCCAAACTGTCAGAAACATCAGCACACAACCACTGTAAAAATGTTTTCAAATCAGCGAGGGTATTAACATCAGCTTGTTTTAAATCTAATTTTGCTGTTTGATAACCTTGCTCTCTAGAATAGCCGAGTAATTTCTCCAAAAGCAAAGTTTTTCCCATTTTCTGCGCTGCTTTGATGCGAATTAGCGCTCCGGGTTGCAAAATTGCTTGATAGCATTTTTCTTCAATGTTCTGACGTTCAATATATATTGTCGCTGCTTCCGCAGGATTTTCTGGAGGTGTTTTTGCCGAATCCCGTGCGATAAATCGGGGTGTGTGTTGCTCCGGTATTCCTGCTATCCCAATTAAATTACAACCTAATTTATAAGCAAACTCATAATTTTGTCCCGCTCCCAGTGCATCATAAAAACCCACCGCAAATTCAATCGCTGCTTTATCCCCAATTGCTTGACTCATCCCCACCACATAATCAATATACTGAGATATCTCCAAAGCCTGGTATTCTGAGTAACAAGCATTGAGGACAACACACTCAACTTGATCGCTAAATAATTGGAATAATCCAGCTAAAGCTTCTGCATCAACTAATTTGATTTGACCAGATTCATCTTCAAAAACCAAACCATCTTCACCAGTTCCATGTCCACAAAAATGAATAATCTGCGGTTCGTATTCCAGAATTGCTCTATGTATATCTCTATAGCGTACAGCTTCCGCTGAATCTATTGAATATTGCTCCCGCTTCTTAGCTCGCTTCAACCCCTCCTTAATCTCCCGCTTTTCCTCATCTAAACGCAGTACACCAGTACCTCTGGGGTTCGCTGACAGAAGCAAAATTTTTCGAGTTTGATTATTTCCATTCATGAGCAATATCTTGATGGCACTGGACTAAGAACAGCCAATGATTCAAATTTTGATACAAGATAAGTATGTAGTTTTCCGGCTTAAAAAGCAATCTAGGCAGTTTCTACATCATGATTAATACTGCGATCGCGCAACGTTACATTTAAGTAATTCAGGAATGGCCGCAATTGTCACAAGACCGAGGGAACGGTGCGTGACACATAAACCATTATATTGCGTTAGAAATCAAGCGAAGTGTCACAGCACCCTACGACCAAAATATGCCAGTTGCGGCCATTCCTATAATTAACCAAATTTTAGCCGCAATAAGATAATATATATACCTTGCGAATTGAATGAGGTATCATTGGATGCCTAACTAATGGAAAGCTTTATTTCTCAGCTTTCACGCATAAATAGATACTGAAAAGTTTATTGTGAATTACCTTAGCCAAATCAATAATTTTCGTACACAAAGCCTATGATGCATTTTCTATTAACTTGGCTTGGCACTGCGGTGTCATTGTTAATTACTGCTTATATTGTTCCTGGATTCGTGATTAAAAGTTTTGTTGCAGCTTTGGTTGCGGCTGTAATTATAGGATTAGTTAATGCTTTTGTCAGACCTATCCTAAGCATTTTAACACTGCCGATAACCTTGCTTACCTTTGGATTATTTACCTTTATCATCAACGGATTTACCCTTTGGCTAGCAAGTATATTTACTCCAGGTTATGGTTTTATCATTAGCGGACCTTTAGCTGCTTTACTCGGTTCAATCGTCTTAGCAATAGTTTCTAGCGTAATTAACTATCTATTAAGAGCAGTTGATTGAAAGATTATGATTACAGGTTAATTACAATTCTCATTAGGCGGTAGGCGGTAGGCGGTAGGTTGGGTTAGACGCACGCAGAATATAGAATTAAACTAATAACTATTATTGCGTCGTAACCCAACATCTTTATTGTCTATATTTACATCCTAAATTTAGCCTTCACAACCGCCTTGGAATAAATTCCCAGGCTCATAATCAAAGCGGGTAGGTTGGGTTAGACGCACGCAGAATACAGAATTAAACTAATAGCTATTATTGCGTCGTAACCCAACATCTTTATTGTCTATATTTACATCCTAAATTTAGATTATATTTTGAATAAGCAACGCCATAATTTCAAATAGTTATGTTTTTAGTTACGCTGTATATCAGCCGCATCAATTGATTTCAAGGCGGGTTTGGTGCAAGATGTGAACTAAAGCTCAACTACAAACCTTTACGTATCTCAATTCGTATTATGTTTAGTGTTATACCTAATCCTAGTACCCGCCCAAAGTAGTTTCTCTCGTAAAACTTGATAGTACGAATAATTTTCCCGTAAAATAATAAACTTAGATCGGCATTCCGCCATCCGTACATCTACACGGTGTCCGGGCCATATCGAAGTTGCTAATACACCATCAGTCCATAGTTTAGTACTTAAATCAAAATCGCCCAAAGGCCAAATGCTAACCACCGAACCTGGAGGTAAGACAAGTGGACGACTTGAAAGACTCATGGGACAAATCGGAGTAATGGTAATCGCTTCCATACCATCATGCATTATCGGACCGTTAGCAGAAACCGTATAGCCTGTAGAACCCGTAGGAGTAGAAATAATTAACCCGTCTCCCTGATATTGATCGACCACCTCATTATCAATTTCCATCTCCAAAATTGACGTAATCATGCGGTCTGCGGAAGCGGGTTTGACACACATTTCGTTCAAAGCCAGGTAGCTCTCGGTAATCGGCTCCAAATTAGAACCATGTCCTTCATACACTGCTGCTTGTAACATCATCCGCCGCTGTATAGCATAGCGGTCTTCAAAAAGTCTATCCCAAACTTTTTCGGTATCCTGAAACTCTTCTACCGACTCAGTTAAAAATCCTAAATGACCCCCCACATTTACAGCCAAAATGGGAATTCCAGCAGGGGCTAAATGTCTGGCACCAGTTAGAACCGTACCGTCACCACCAAGCACTATAGCTAGATCAATTTGTTCAGCAGCAGAGGCCAAAAAAACCGGGTATGGATTATCTTTTGGACCGCTAGGACCTATTAGTACATGACATTTACGATGTTCCAACTGGCTGGCACAGATTTCAGCCCAGCGTTTGCTTTGGGGGTCTCGCGCCTTATAGGCAATAATTACTTGCTTAAGCTCCACGAAATTACCACTTGAGGAGATTAAATTGCTCCATATCAACAGTATCGCGATTTCGATAGATTGCCAGTACGATCGCTAAACCTACAGCTGCTTCAGCCGCAGCTACAGTAATTACAAATACGGTGAAAACCTGACCTTTAATTAATGTCGGGTCTAAATAGTTGGAAAAAGCCATTAAATTCAAATTAACTGAGTTTAACAACAGTTCGATTGACATTAACACTCGTACCGCATTCCGACTGGTGACAATCCCAAAAATACCGATACAAAATAGAGCGGCAGATAGTAATAAAAAGTACTGAAGTTGCATGATTATTTGCTATTCCTGTTTGCAATCAATTATCAGTTTTTAACCCGAAGGTGTGATTTGTAAATCATCAATTGTTCATTGTTTATTGATAATTGTTATTTATCGTCGCTTGCAGCTGATACTAATTCTCTCGGACGTTCGGGCAATTGTAGAACAGTTTGTGGCATTTGATCTGAAGTCGCTTCAGGAGGCAAATACTCGCGACGGGCTAAGATTATTGCTCCGACCATTGCCATTAATAGTAAAACAGAAGCCAGTTCAAAAGGTAACAAAAAGTCTGTAAAGAAATGTTCGCCAATTAAAACGATAGAGTTATTAACAGGAGTCGCAGTTGAATAACTCCAAGGAGTTGCTAGAACCATCGTACTTAAAAGCACAAACAATCCCACACTCACCAATGCTGTTAATGCTTTTCTTGCCCAGGCTTTTGGTAAAGGGACAAAATCTTCTTGTTTATTTACCAACATAATGGCAAACAAAATTAGTACGTTTACCGCTCCGACATAAACTAGTAATTGGGCTGCTGCGACAAAATCCGCATTCAACAGCAGATACAATCCCGATATACTAACGAATACGCCCCCTAACAAAAAAGCAGAGTAAACAATATTGCTAAACAGCACAACTCCTAACGCCGATCCAATCATCATCGCAGCCAGGATGGCAAACGAAACTATCTGTACTCCACCAGCTAAATTCACTTTTTTCGTCCTTTGTTGATTTTTTGATGGTTAGTTATTAGCTATTAGTTATTAGTTATTAGGTGTTAGATATTAGTTGTTTTTTAACTCATAACTCATCACTCCTAACTCCTAACTCATATACATTTACTTTTCATCTTCCATCAGGTCTTGTGGAAAAGCACCAGCACGGGGGGCATCTGCGGGTAAATCATGGGGTTCCATAACGCCTTTAGGAAGGTAAACTAGTTCGCGTAACGGTGTTACCATTGGGTCATTTGTAACTTTGTAAGGCAAACGACCAAGAGCAACGCTGTCATAATTCAATTCGTGACGGTCATAGGTAGCAAGCTCGTAATCTTCCGTCATTGATAGACAGTTTGTCGGACAATACTCTACACAATTCCCGCAGAATATACAAACTCCGAAATCGATACTGTAGTGATTAAGCTTTTTCTTTTTGTTGGCTTTGTCAAATTCCCAGTCCACTACAGGTAGGTTAATAGGACATACCCGAACGCAAACCTCACAGGCAATACACTTATCAAACTCGAAATGAATTCTACCGCGAAAGCGTTCGCTAGGAATCAGTTTTTCGTAAGGATACTGGACTGTAACGGGACGACGCTGCATATGGTCGAAAGTAACAGCCAAACCTTGACCGATATAACGAGTGGCTTCCCACGTTTCTTTACCGTAATCAACAACTTGCTTGAGGAACTTTAACATAGTAGTGTCTCTTCTTGAATTTTGGATTTTAGATTTTGGATTTAAGAACCGTTCCAAAATCTTTAATTAGCTTATTTACTAAAAGCAAAGCTCAAAGCTACTTTCAGCTTTAGATTTTAGATTTAAATTTTAGATTTTAGATCTTAGGAATAATCCAAAATCCAAAATCTAAAATCCAAAATCGGTTCATCCACCGAAAGCAACGGGAAAAGCTAGTTTTAAAGCTGCGGTTAACAGTAAATTAACTAAGCCGATGGGTAGCAAAAATTTCCACCCCAAATCTAGCAGTTGGTCAATACGAACTCTTGGCACTGTCCAGCGTAACAAAATTGCGAGGAATACAAAAAAGTAGGCTTTGAGTACAGTCATAGTAATGCCTAAAGAGGCAGTGACTATCTGCAAAACGGGATTAGCTTCACTCACTCCCAACAAACCAGCGAGCAAATTAATGGGGATCGGAAAATCCCAACCACCAAGATATAAAACAGATACCAATAAAGCAGACAACACTAAGTTTACGTAAGAACTCAGATAAAACAAAGCGAACTTCATGCCAGAATATTCGGTTTGATAACCTGCTACCAGTTCTTCTTCTGCTTCTGGTAAATCAAAAGGCATACGTTCACATTCTGCGAGGGCTGATATCCAAAAGATAACGAAACCTACTGGTTGTCGCCAAATGTTCCAGCCCAGAATGCCGTAACCCGATTGTTGATTGACAATATCAATGGTACTAAGGCTGTTCGACATCATGACGATCGCCAATACAGCAAATGCCAGCGGAATTTCATAACTAATCGATTGTGCTGCGGCTCGCAACCCTCCTAAGAGAGAGTATTTATTATTTGATGCATAGCCAGCCATCAACAAACCAATCGGCTGCACCGAAGAAAGAGCAATCCAGAGGAAAACTCCCATTCCGACATCAGTTATTAATAAATTCTGCCCAAACGGCACAATTAAATAGGATAGAAATACCGGCAGCACAACAATGATGGGACCAAGGGTAAACAACCAGCGGTCTGCCTTTGCTGGTACGATATCTTCTTTAAAGACTAATTTCAAACCATCCGCTACTGGCGCAAGCAAACCCAAAGGTCCGATAAATTCTGGGCCAATCCGCTGCTGGGCTGCTGCTGAAATTTTTCGCTCTTGCCAAACGCATACCAGCACCCCGACTGTGGCACCAATAAGCATTAAAATCATTGGCAGGGGCATCCAAATGGCTTTAGCTGTACCCGCTGGCAGTCCTAAGTCCATCAAGCTTTGAATAAAAGTTCCTTGCAGATCAATTCCTGGATTCATCTTTAAAATGATTGAAGTTAACTTAAGCTTGACATTACCCGCGATCAAACGCGGGATTACTCATGAAGTATAAGAAGAAAGAAAATTATTCTTACTTCGTGTTCCCTGACGGTTATTTACAACTATCTATAGTTATTAATAACTGTAAATGAACCCAACAATATTTTTACCTAAAAAAGGCAAAATTCAACATATAGGGCAATAACCATGCTTAGTATATCGCTCTAAGGCTTGGTGTTATCTCATCCCAATGAGAGTTTCTGCTTATGTTATGGATAACTATGTCCGAAATTTTGGAAGATAGTAGAGAAGAGGACAAGGGAATAAGGAAATGGGGAGATAATTTTTATGAAACAATTTAACTCCTTACTCTTAAGCCCTGCGGTCCAATTCCCAATTTAACCACGTTCCGCCATCTCTACGTATTCAACGTTGTAGCGACCGTTGTAAACCTGGCTGGGACGGAAAATTCGATTTTCTGCAATCTGTTCTTTCCAATGCGCTAACCAACCAGCAACACGAGCCATCGCAAACACTGGTGTAAAAAAGTCTGTGGAAATACCTAGTTTGATGTACACCAAGCCGGAATAGAAATCAACATTAGGATAAATTCCTTTGTGACCTAGTTTTTCCTCTACAACTCGTTCCATTTCTTGGGCAATGTCATAATACTTGTCATACCCAAACTTAGCAAATAGTTGTTCTGCTAAGTCTTGCAAAATTGTAGCGCGTGGGTCTTTTACTTTATAGACGCGATGACCAAAACCCATAATCTTAGATTTGCGCTGAATACAGTCTAAAACGTAAGGACGGACGTTTTCTACAGAACCAATTTGTTCTAACATCCAAATTACTTCTTCGTTAGCACCACCGTGTAAAGGTCCACCCAAGGTTCCCACCGCACTTGCAACTACTGCATAGGGGTCTGTAAGAGTAGAAGCCGTTACCCTAGCGCTGAAAGTGGAAGCATTCATGGTGTGTTCGGCATGAAGTATCAAGCAGACATCAAATATCCGCGCTGCTAGCGGGTCTGGTTTTTCTTCATGCAGCATATACAAAAAGTTAGCAGCATAGTCTAAGTCATCATGAGGACGCACGGGGTCATCACCTCGTCGCATCAGTTCAAATGCCGCTACCATTGTCGGAATACTTGCTAACAGACGGACAACCGCATCTCTAATGTATGCTGGATTGTTTAAATCGCGGCGCGAGTAGAATAAACCTAATGCTGCTGCTGAAGCTTGCAAAACATCCATTGGATGACCGCTTTCGGGAAAACACTTCATCATGTCCCGAATGCGGTATTTTATCCGTCTATTTTGGTGGACTTCATGTTCAAACAGTGCTAACTCTTCTTTAGTGGGCAATTCGCCCCAAATTAGCAAATAAGCAGTTTCGAGGAAAGTACTCTTTTTTGCTAATTCTTCAATTCGGATGCCACGATATTCCAATATTCCCTTTTGCCCGTCAACATGACTGATACTGGACTGGGCTGCGGGAACACCATCCAATCCGGGCTTAAATTCGGACACCATCATGGCAATACCATACGAATGTTTGAAAGATTCTATAGAGCTAACTTACCAGAAAGTTTTACTATCATAACAGTATCCATTATTACAAAACTTCAAAGGATAAAGGTTACATAGCACTCAAAGCAAGTATTTGGGTGGTGTCAACCAAAACATCTGACATTGACCCACAAAAGAGCCTTTTTCTGGTGTTTCTATTCCGATAGTACCTGCTTTTTTCAGGACTAAGCTATCTTTGGCTTCACCCCAAATTAAAATTTCTGCCCAATTACTTAAGCAAGGTTCGTGTCCGACCAACCCCAAGCGCGTGGAAGATGAATAGTTTTTGGGGATTAACCATTGTGCAATCCAATCTTGAATACTACCTCCAGGAGCAAGGTAAGAACATTCTTCTAACTGCGAACTTAGACCTGTTGAAATCAATATTTGCGCCGTTTGTTGCGATCTCGTCAAAGGACTTACAGCAATTAAGTCAAAACTTAAACCCAAGTCTTTTAAACGTTGAGCTACTTTTTGCGTTCTTTTTCGTCCATCTTCAGTGAGGCTTCGTTCTTCATCTTTCATCTCGCTTGTTGCATCTTGTGCAATACCATGACGAATCAAATATATTTCCACAAAGTCAAATTTTAGATTTTAGATTTTAGATTTTGGATTTTAACAACGGATGCTTTTATGTTGGATTGAATTGATAGGTAATTATCTAATTCCTAACTCCTAACTCCTAACTCCTAACTCCTAATTCCTAACTCCTGATTACTCATCATCAGACGAGATTGGATTATCTTTTGGATTAACCAATTTCAATAATTTTTGCTTGATTTGGGTATCGTATACTTCCCATTTCATTTTGGCGTAACCCGAGTCTTCGTTACTTCCAGACAAGAAACCCATCGGAATTTCAAAACCTCCCGCACTGGTACGTCCACCACCGAAAAAACGACCCATACTATCTTGTCCAAAGGCTTCTTTAATAAATTCATCGGGGTCTAAAGTTAGTTTATTCGTTCTCAAAGAACCAATAACTACTTCCAATTCTTCATCTTCATCGTGAACTATACCGTAAACAAGTGCGGTATGTACGTTATCTTCTGTCACTAAAAAATCAGCAGCTTGGGGAATTGCGTCTCTATCTTCATAACGCAAAAAACCAACACCAGCAATTGAAAAGTTATTTTGCACAATTCGATTTTTTAAAGAGCGTTCAATAACATCCATGACTCGCTTGGAACGAGTTGCCCGCAGTATCGTGTTAAGCAACTGACCGTCATAAAATCGACTTAGATAAGCTGCTGCGATGAAATCTTCTTCTTTAGCCTGCATCAGTCGATTTGTATCTGAATGCAAGCCGTGCATCAAGGCTGTTGCACAATTAACGTGTTCGCTTATACTGCTATCTAGCTGCAATAACCCCGTTTGCAAGTACTGAGTAAAAATTGTTGCCGTTGCCCTGACTCCGGGACGGATGTCAACAAACTCTGATTTAAAATCACCCTGCAAATTATGATGGTCTACAATCACAATCAGCGGAATTCCTGCTTCTTTAACTACATCTACTAAAGCAGAGGTTGTACCTTGATTATCGACTAAAACATAACCTTGGTAGGATGATAAATCGCGTTTCTTAAAGTTTTGTAAGGGGGTACGTGTTGCTGGTAAGTTAGTCAGCTTGACTAAAGCAATATTTTCTTGATGGGAAAGAGTCCCAGCATAACTAATATCGCATTTAATATCGTATTGCTCGGCAATCAGCTGATAAGTCCAAGCTGAAGAAAGAGCATCGGGGTCGGGGAAATCCTGTAAAATAATTATTTGACGCTCGTGCTTATGTTTTTTGAGCGTTTCTAATAATTGTTCTGATTTTTGAACAGTTACAGAATTAGTACGAAAGCCTGCTCCAAAATTACCGCTCTCAATCACTGTCCCAATAGACAGTTTTTTCGATGGAAGCGATTCTTCTAACGAATTTTGATTACTTTCAACACTTCTTAAGGCTGAATCTGGGGTCAATTGCAATTTCTCAACCTGCTTATTGTGATAATTTATTTGCATAGAAAAGGTTTGTCGTAGGTGAGAGGTTGGGATTCAAGTTTGAATAATAAATGCTTTCACCTGGCACATACTACAATTTTCGCACTCTATGTAGCAAAGCGCTAATATCAAATATATTTCTAATTTGTTAACTTAACTAGGCTAACTTAATTTCCTATTTCAATCAGAGCTAAGCTACTTGTCCGAAGCTTAGTAGAACGGGTTTCACTAGCATTTTATCTCGGAAGCATAATCCCGCACATAAACCTTATAAAAGCAACTATTTTAGTAACTTTACTTTTATTAACATGGCACATTTCGATTTATTAGTACCGACAAAAGCTGTTAGAAGCTCGGCTGTTAAATCCGTTTATTCGCCGCTTACCATTTGACTGCAAACGTCACACAGATTGCTCTACACAATATTATACTGCTATTTTTCTAAACAAAAGTATTTCAACAGATAAAGTTGTTGATTCTTTTAAAGTAATTTCATTTAACTTTTTCCACGATATTCAGAATAATATTTAGATGCACCCTACTTGCCGTTTTGTAAAGTTGATGTAAAATGTTATAGTTCTTGTCACTGACCAATGGAAAGACGGCTTTTGCTGGTGGATTGTGCTGCTCGGATCTAATAGTCGTGTAACTATATAGTTCAGAAGCCTATCTTTAATTAAGCCAATTTCCAGGGCAAAATCTAAACGGCAATATTTAAACTGTCGCTCGCATATAAGCTTCTTAATTTGCCTTACAAAGCAATTTATGCCTAACTTGTGACAAATGGGTTTATGTCAAAGTCCGATAACATATTTTTGCCATTCTTGATGCAAGCCACTTTTAAGATGTTTACTGACCTCAAAGTAGAGGCTACTATAAGGTCGGCGTGGAGTATGATGCAGTGGCATATGAGCTTCATGCGGTGTTCGATTTCCTTTCTTAACGTTGCAGCGGACGCAAGCTGTAACGATGTTTTCCCAGCTATCGCCTCCACGACGCGATCGCGGTATTACATGATCTAGTGTTAAGTCGTCGCCCTTGTAGCCGCAGTATTGACAAGTATGACCATCGCGATGCAATATATTCCGACGGGTTAAAGGAATTTCTTTGTAAGGGACGCGCACATAATAGCGCAGCCGGATAACAGTAGGGGCTGGAAAATCCGCGTAAATAAATTTACCGTTATGTTCTACCCGTTCTGCTTTTCCTTTAATTAGTAAAATCGCAGCACGTCGCCAACTCGTAATATTGAGCGGTTCGTAAGAAGCGTTTAAGACTAAAACCTTTCCCATTGATAGTCGCTCAAGGTATTAGTTTTACATATATTAACACAAATTGGCTTCGATTTGGGAATGAGTTAAATTTATACTGCTTGTGGCATATAGGCACTTGCTCGGAACGCAATCAATACTTAAATCAAGGCTGTTTGACAGTAAGTTGCAATGTTGATTTGGTTGGATTTCGCGTCTTGCTAAGAGATGAAAAGCGTTAAAACAATTAATAAGAATCAATAAGAGCCAATAGAATTGTGCAATTCACGATTTCGGAAATAAGCCACCGTAACAAAATATATTAAGAATTAATAATTATAATTCTTGTGTTCTCCGTCTGAATAACGGTAAACTTCCAAATTGACCCGAGCGGCTTCTATAAAAAAGAATAAATTCATAGCGGAAGCCTACATGGAAGTGTTGTGAATGGGAGATAGTAAATGTTAAGTCACGAACAAAACAAAATCGTCAGTTGGACTGATAAGAGTGATACTTATACTTGGTTTTCGCAACGTGCTTGGGTAGAAATTGATTTAACAGCCTTATCTAATAATGTACTTCAAATACGTAAGCTGTTATCACCAGGCACTCAGTTGATGGCTGTGGTTAAAGCAGATGCTTACGGACATGGATCTGCGAGCGTTGCCCAAACGGCCTTAAAATCGGGAGCGAATTGGCTTGGTGTTGCCACAGTTCCAGAAGGAATTGAGTTAAGAGAAGCTGGCATTCAAGCACGTATATTGATTTTAGGTGCTACCTATACGAATGAACAAGTTCAGGCAATTGCTCGTTGGCATCTCGAACCGACACTTTGTAGTGCGAAACAAGCTTTAGTATTTTCCGATATTTTAGAAGCGATAAACTTTGACTCACCTTTACAGGTACATCTGAAATTGGATACCGGAATGTCGCGCTTGGGTACTGATTGGCACAATTGTGCTGAGTTCGTCCAGTTAGTTGCACGATTGCCCCATCTTCAGATTGCCAGTATTTATTCTCATTTAGCAACCGCTGATAGCCCCGATCCGACCGTAATGAAACTGCAACATCAGCGCTTTGAAAGTGCGATCGCCATTCTCAAAGAGATTGGGATAGAAATACCCAGGCTGCATTTAGCAAATTCTGCCGGTACTTTAAGCGATAAATCTTTACATTACGACATGGTTCGGGTAGGGTTGGCGGTTTATGGACTTTACCCATCAGTTCATCTGCGCTCGACTATTGACTTAAAGCCGGTTTTGCAGGTAAAAGCGCGAGTCACTCACGTTAAAACAATTGAAAAAGGTGTTGGTGTTAGTTACGGACATACATTTATTGCGAACGAGCAAATGCGTTTAGCAGTCGTAGGAATTGGTTACGCAGATGGAATACCGCGCAATCTTTCTAATAAAATGCAAGTTTTGCTCCGAGGAGTAAAGGTACCTCAAATTGGTGCAATTACTATGGATCAAATAATGATAGATATTAGTGCGATACCTGACGTACAAGAAGGAGAAATCGCGACTATTCTTGGGTCTGAAGGTCAACACCATATTACTGCCGAGGATTGGGCAAATCAATTAAACACTATTTCTTGGGAAATTCTTTGCTCTTTCAAACATCGTTTACCTCGCGTGAATATTATTTAGCTATTTGTGGCAAGGACTGTCTTCTCATCCCGAAGAATCAAGTCCTTACTGCGAGCCAAAATATTGCGCCTGTTAGGTGAATTTCAAAATAAAAAAATAATTATTCTGAAAAATGTTTTTTTATGGTATGCTAAATGCGGATGCGGATGTGGCGGAATTGGCAGACGCGCTAGATTTAGGTTCTAGTGTCTTCGGGCGTGAAGGTTCAAGTCCTTTCATCCGCATTTTTTATTTTTCCTTGGTTTTTGTAGGATAAAGCCTTTTTCTGTAGGCGTTTATCCGATCAGATATCACAAAGAAGTGCGCTTCATCTTCTATCGCTAAACATAAGACTATAATTTTGCTCACAGAGCTTTTAATACTCAGTTCCATATTTGAGCAGGTTTAAATAACGGGCATCAAACACGCAAAATATTGATCTAGTACAGTTCTGCGTAAGTCAGGTACCCACATAGTAACCGTGATAACGCATTGAAACGACTTCTAGACCAGCTTTGAGACGCGACACTCGTCGTTGAAAAGTCGGGTTTTTAGAACAAGTATCTGTAATACGCGCAGCGGGTAGTATAAAAACCCAACTTCTGACCATTGAGTTAGTTCTATTGAAATCACATTAATTACGATCTCAATTGGGGTAAAAAAAATAGGTACTTTATTTACACCGTGGGGTGCTAGTTAAATCATACCAAAGAAATTTTCAGTACTTAAGATTGCAATCCGGCGAATCTATAAATACAGCAGTTTGCAAATAAATGAGGTATATTCCCCTACTCCCTTATAACGATATGTCTTTCACCTCACTCAAATGAAATCGGCTGTAAATTTTTGATTAAAGTATATTAAAAATAGTTAAGATTTACAAAATATATAAATTTTAAGGCTAATTAGTGTTGGGGCTACAGTAACTAGCTCAAACTTATCGAAAACGTCTAACATAAGGGTTTAGACCCTTCCTAGAGCATAAATCAAGTATCTAGCCAAATTATTCAAGAAAGAAGGTTTGCGTGTAATCGGGAATAAAAAGGCTTAAAATACTAAATTTTACTAAGTATCTATCATAATTAATTTCTGAATGTTCGTAATTAACTATATAAATAAAGCTAACTTGCAGCCGATTTAAAAATCATAATTTTTTGTAATGTATAAACTTAAACTTTATATTTACCGATAGCTACCTTAATATAAAGGCTACAATCGTTGTTTGCTTTCGGAGATATCTAATTAGCTTTGATTATCTGAGAGTAAATAATAATTTAGAAATATTTTACATAAGTAAGGAGCGTAATAAAGTAGCCGTACTATACTTAAGTAGTAATACTTAAGCAATAACTTGATAAAATAACATTCAATCGGCATTAATGACTCAAATCTTTAAATTGCGTACTTAAGTCCTAACTCAGTACCTTTAAGTAGTCTTCATAGTTTTTTTACTTCCTATCTAAAAATCTCTGTTAACCTCAGTACAAGTAAGCTATATAACTAGAATTAAACGGTCGAGGAAAGAAATTATTCTTAAACGTTTGTTAATCAAGATTTTGTCACACATACAGATAGTAGGCTTGGTTTTATTTATTACTAAAATATATAGATTTGATTTTTTTATCTCAGAGAAAAATCGGAAAAAATTAGACTTAAATTGATTGAATTTAGCAGTGGTAACGTCAAAATGAGTACAATTCCTATAGATGGTTACAAATTATTCCAGAAACTTCATCCTTTATCTTTGCTGGCACAGCTAAGCAGTCGTCATGCTACAGGTTGTTTAAGAGTATTTACTAACTCAAATTCGTGGAGCATTTATCTGGAGGAAGGAAAACTTACTTATGCTTCTTGTTCGGATAAGTTGTTTGAACGACTTGATACTCACCTACGACAATTGAACCAGCAAATCCCGACTTTGAATAGTTCGGCACGCATACAAATGCGTATGAAGTTTGAAGACAAAGAGGAGTCAGTTTCTCAAGCAGATTATCAAGCAATTTGCTGGTTAGTTGATGGTGATTACATCACTTATCCTCAAGCAGCAACTTTAGTAAATGAATTAGCGAAGGAAGTATTGGAATCGTTTCTTACAATAAAAGAAGGAAGTTACGAATTTAGGAATGAGAATGCTTTAGAAGACCTGCCAATATTCTGCCATTTAGATTTACGTTCTGTGGTAGAGAACGTGCAAAAAGAGTTGAGAAGTCGCCGCATTAGCCAACAAAAAGCGACATCAGGGGAACCGCTATCTATAGAAAAGGAAACAAACGCGGCATCTATAGAGGTTAAACCCGATCCAGATGTTGAAAAAGAATTAGAAAATCTTACTATAAAAGAAATTGTCAAGGAGAATAAAGAGAATCAAAATATAAATATTTCAAATAGTCCCAAAGAACGGTTATATACAGTTGCCTGTATTGATGATAGTTTAACAATCTTGAAATCGATTAAGCATTTTTTGGACGAAGATAATTTCTCGGTTGTGATGATTAATGACCCGGTAAAAGCTTTGATGCAAATTCTGCGTAGCAAACCAGACTTAATTTTATTAGACGTAGAAATGCCAAATTTAGATGGTTATGAATTGTGTTCCTTGCTACGAAGACATTCAGCTTTTAAAAACATTCCGATCGTGATGGTAACTGGGAGGACTGGATTTATAGATAGAGCGAAAGCAAAGATGGTCAGAGCTTCTGGCTATTTGACCAAACCTTTTACACAATCGGAGTTGTTAAAGATAGTTTTTAAACATATCAGTTGATTTATCAATATTTACCGCGAGTAACGCGAATAATAGTAACCTAATTTAATAGATACCGATCGATTTTTAAGGATAGATAAAAATGAGTATTACTTTGCTCGGAACGATTTTAGTAGTAGAAGATTCACCTAGTGAATTGGAATTAATCAGTCATTTTTTAAACGAGAGTGGATATAAAGTAATAAAAGCTACAGGTGGTGTAGAGGCATTAGAAAAACTAGAATTAGAAAAACCGGATGCAATTATTACTGATGTAGTGATGCCGGGAATGAGTGGTTTTGAGCTTTGTCGCTCATTGAAAAAAAATCCAGCGACTCAGAAAGTTCCCATTGTGATTTGTAGTTCTAAAAATCAGGAAATTGACCGTTTGTGGGCGATGAGACAAGGTGCTGATGCTTATCTTACCAAGCCTTATACTCGTGAAGAACTTTTACGTGCGATTAAATCAATAGCAATTTGAATAAATGAATAATTCAAGCATTACATTACGAGCAGGGCAAAACCAGGATACACAAAACTTGGGAGATGGTTATCTGAAGTTTTTTATAAATCCACAAACTCCTGCTATTTTATCGATGAAGCAGACGCAGGAGGCAATGGTAGTGTCTGTGGAGTCCGTTACAGCCATGCCTAATATGCCTTTTGGAATTTTGGGGTTAATGAATTGGCGAAGTCGGATCGTTTGGGTAGTTGACTTACCTAAGATACTCAATCTACAATCCCCCCAGAATCGTCCCCGACAATATAGTGTAATAATTGTTCGGACTCAATCGATGATTTTAGGCTTGGTAGTGCATGAAATTATCGGTACTCTCAGGTTTAATAGCGATGAAATTCGCTCTCCTGTAGGTCAGGTTGCATCTAGTTTAGTTCCCTATTTACGCGGATGCGTCGTGCAACAAAAAGAAATATTACTGGTATTAGATGCACAAGCCATAGTGCATTCTTCTAATCTCCGCAGTGAGTAGGGTGTACTACAAAATTAATGGACATTTAGTGTAATAATTTACCACGACCGGGCAATTAATTTATGCTTAATAAAACAGATTCGGCTAAAAGTGGTGATGCTCAAGAGAGGGCATCACTTTCATCTTCTAGTAAGACTGATAATGCAGTACAACTATCTTCTATACAAATGACTGGAGGAAATACCGACAACATTTCTAATAGCTCTAATAGTTTAATGTCTCGATTTAAACGGCTGAGCTTAAGTACAAAAACAACAATTTTGGCGATCGCAATAGGCACGTTTCCCGTATTAATAATTGGTGCGGGAGCCTACATCGTTGCTAGCCAATCTGTAAGTAACAAGATTTCTCAGTTGCAGCAAGCACAAACAAGTGGTTTTGCGGACAAAATCAACCGTTTCATGTTTGAACGCTATGGAGATATTCAGGTATTAGCGAATCTGCCGACTATTAGAACTGGGAATTCTAGCGAGCAAAGGGCGGTGCTGGATAACTATGTGGAGATTTATCAAGTATACGATGGGATTGGTGTTTTTAATTTGAATGGGGATGTACTCGTTGAGTCCCAAGGGAATAATTTTGGCAATCAAAGTAATTTAAATTCTTTTCAGAATGCTAAAAATACCGGCAATCCTGCGATCGGTCAGCCAGTATTTTCTAAGTCTAGTAATAGCTTCAATATTTATACCGCTGCTCCAATTAAGAATCCTCAAACCGGGGAAACTACATCTGTAGTGATAGCGCGGATACCTGCTAAATCGTTGAAAAACGTAGTTAAAAATTATGCCAGTCCGGGGCAAGAATATCATATTGCTGATGCTCAAAATCAAATCTTTCTGAGTGAAGAAGAAAAATATGTAGGTAAAAACCTGACAGAAGAGTATCCAGAAATACCTCAAAAACCCGTTACAGAAAAAGCTTTTACAGATGTTATAAAACATAAAAATGCGGAATCTGAATTGGTAAGCTACATACCTTCGTCAGAGCAAATTCAAGTACCAGGTTTGCAGCCTTTGAATTGGGATG
Organism: Rivularia sp. UHCC 0363; assembly: GCF_034931125.1. Classification (NCBI taxonomy): domain Bacteria; kingdom Bacillati; phylum Cyanobacteriota; class Cyanophyceae; order Nostocales; family Rivulariaceae; genus Rivularia; species Rivularia sp. UHCC 0363. Next base: position 176,239 of record NZ_JAYGHM010000002.1, read on the forward strand.
TAGTTTTAGCAACCGATGCCTCTACTGCATTTACACCGCAAAGAAATTTGCTGTTAACCATTGCTTTAGGGACAGGATTAACGGCTTTGGCTGTGGCATTTATTGCAGCATGGTTAGCGAAACAGGCTACGCAGCCGATTTTGAATGCTACACAGGCAGTTGCTAAATTAGGTAAAGGTCAATTTAACACCCGTTTGGATGTGGGAGCAGAAGATGAAATTGGGTTGTTAAATACCAATATCAATCAAATGGCATCTCAATTGCAGTTGCTAATTAAGGAACAAGAAGTAGAAGCACAAAGGGAAAAGTTAAAAGCAGATATTACCCTGCGTATCCGTAGAAGCCTCAAAGCCGACGATATTCTTAAAACGGCAGTTCGAGAAATCCGTCAAGCTTTGAAAACAGATCGAGTAGTTATTTATGAATTCAACCCCGAAACCTGGGATGGAGCGGTGATTGCCGAATCCGTAAGCGCTGGCTTTCCCAAAATGATGGGGGTTTACATCGAAGACCCTTGTTTCCGCGAACGTCAAGTTGAAATGTATAAAAACGGGCGGGTCAGAGCGATCGCCAACATTTATGAAGACAAAGGTTTGAAGCAAGCCAGTTGCTACATAAAAATGTTGGAACAGTTTGGGGTCAAGGCTAATTTAGTTGCACCGATTTTAATTCAAGACAATTTAATGGGTCTATTGATTGCTCATAATTGTGAAACTCCGCGAGATTGGCAGCAGCAAGAAGTTGATTTGTTTAAACAACTGGCAACTCAAATTGGTTTTGCTTTAGAACAAGCCAAACTTTTGGAAGAGGTTGAGAAAGCACGACAACTAGCTCAAACTGATTCCGACGACGAAAGACACCAAAAAGAAGAACTGCAAATGCAGTTAATTGAGTTGTTGAGTGAAGTAGAAGGTGCAGCGATGGGAGACCTAACGGTACGTGCTGACGTAACTGCGGGTGACATCGGTACGGTTGCCGACTTTTTCAACTCCATTGTAGAAAGTTTGCGCGACATTGTTACTCAAGTTAAAACCTCTGCTACCAAGGTGAATCAAGCTATTGGTGATAACTCTGGTGCTATTAGCCTTTTAGCAGAAGAAGCGCTTTCTCAAGCTGCGGAAATCACTTACACCTTGGATGCCGTTGACGAGATGACACAATCAATGCAAGCAGTGGCGGAAAATGCTAAAGAAGCAGCCGTGATTGCTAATACCGCTAGAAGCACCGCTGCGAATTCCGGAAAAGCAATGGAGTTGACAGTACAAAACATCTTTGGTTTGCGTGAAACCGTAGGCGAAACTGCTAAAAAAGTCAAACGTTTGGGTGAATCTACGCAACAAATTTCTCGTGTGGTAGCATTGATCAACCAGATTTCCATGCAGACCAATCTGCTGGCAATCAACGCCGGAATTGAAGCCGCCCGAGCTGGTGAAGAAGGTCAAGGCTTTGCAGTAGTAGCCGAAGAAGTCGGAGAATTAGCAGCAAGAAGTGCCGCCGCCACCAACGAGATAGAACAAATCGTGGAAAATATCCAGCGTGAAACTACTGATGTTGTCCAGGCAATGGAAGTAGGAGTATCTCAGGTGGTCGAAGGGACACATATTGTGGAAGATGCTAAGCTGTCATTAAATCAGATTCTAGAGGTTTCGCGTCAAATAGATGACTTGGTACAGTCAATTTCTACAACTACAAATCGTGGTGTAGCAACATCTCACCAGGTTAGCGCTTTGATGAAAGAAATCGCTGCTGTTTCCCAGCGTACTAGTGCTTCTTCCCGTCAGGTTTCCGAATCGCTGCAACAAACTGTTGCAATTTCCCAACAATTACAAGAAAGTGTCGGTACATTCAAGGTCAGTTAAGAGTAATTGGTTACTAGTAATTGAGTTTGTAGTTATAAATAACTAAGAACTAACAACTAAACCGATTTTAGATTTTAGATTTTAGATTTTGGATTTTAAAGAATATGCTCCTAACTTTAGTTATGTAAATATTTTAAAATTTCCAAATCATAAAATCAGCAATCCAAAATTCTTGCATCGTAGAGTCGGCAAGCCCCCCGTAAGCGGAAAGCGCAGGCTTGGTTAACGCGCAGCGTACCAAAGGCATATTTATTCATGGGGACAATCCAAAATCCAAAATCGCAAATCCAAAATTGAGTGACTAAGAACTAATAACTGATGACTAATGGCTAGGGACAAATAATATGTCACAGGACAAAGAATTTGAAATCCAAATGCAGTTTCTGGAGGAAGCTAGCGATTACCTCAACACCATTGAAGGGGTATTGCTAGAAATCGACACCAGCGATCGCATCGATTTGGAAAAGATCAACTCCGCGCTTCGAGCCGCTCATTCGATTAAAGGAGGAGCGGCAATGATGGGATTTCGCTCTCTGAGCGATTTGGCTCACCGTCTGGAAGATTCATTCAAAGTTCTTAAAACTAGGAAAAGCTCGTTACAAGTAGATACCCAATTACAAAGTCTACTTTTATCTGGAGTCGATTGGCTACGGCAGATAGTAGAACTGCATTCAGAATCTCATGAATTAGACGAGCAGTGGTTAGCAAGTTTCTGCTACCCGGTTTTTGAAGAGTTGCACGAGCGTTTGGGAGACCCCAGTCCAGAAGATGCTTCTTCAATGCTATCCCCTGAAGATGGGCAAGATATCATACCCTTGCTATTTGAAACGGAAGTCGAAGGGTGTTTGCAGCGTCTGGAATCAGTATTAGCCGATCGCGAGCAACCTTGTCTTAAGGAAGAAGTTGCGATTATGGCGGCGGAGTTGGCTGGGTTGGGCGAAATGCTGCAATTGCAGGCTTTCAGCGGCTTTTGCGAGTCGGTTAGCTCTTTGTTAGAAATTGTTCCCCAGGAGCAAGTCGAAGAAATTGCCCGTGCAGCCCTTGCTGGATGGCGACGTTCCCAAGCTTTGGTGCTAACTTCGCAGATTGAAAGTCTACCTACACACCTAGAGTTGGGTGAAATAGAGCAAGCTGAATCTATCACTGATGTTGTAGAAGCAGATTTTACACAACCAGCAGAAGTAGAGGAAGCCGGAGTCATAGAAGAAATAGAATTAGTAGAAGATACGGAAAATTGGCTTGTTGACGATGTAATTACCGCAGATTTTGAAGCTTTAGAAGCGGCTTTTGCTCAAGAAAGCGCTGTTTCTGAGTTTGATGAAGTCGAGGTACATACACTCGAAACCACTCAAGAAATTCCTGCTGTAAACCAACCATTTGTCGAACGCAAACCCGAACCAGTTGCGGCTCGAAGCAGCGAACCGTTAGAAAATACAGTCCGGGTACCGAGCAAGCAACTCGAAGAAATTAACGATTTATTTGGCGAACTGATTATTCAGCGCAACGGACTAAACTTGCAAATGGAAAGATTGCGTAAGCTAGTTCGCAATCTCAGCCAAAGGGTACAGGTTCTCGATCGCGAAAATCAACGTTTGCGTACTTCATACGATAAAATTGCCACCCAAGCTACAGTACCATATCCCGTTCCATCCTTAGCACTGATTCCGGGAGAAGGTACGAACATCGATCGCAACGAGTATGAATCGGATAGCATCAATAACGGATTTGATGCTTTAGAAATGGATCGTTATAGCGAAATGAGCCTGCTTTCCCAAGAAGTGATGGAAACCATCGTCATGGTGCAAGAGGTAACAACAGATGTTCAAATTGGTCTTGACGATACAGATAATATTTCGCGGAAATTAAATAAAACCTCAAAACAATTACAGCGCAAGCTGACTCAAGTGCGGATGCGTCCGCTAGCAGATTTAACCGACCGTTTTCCCAGAGCTTTACGCGATTTGTGCGTAGAATACGGTAAAAATGCTCAGTTAAAAATAGAAGGAGCTAGTATTTTAATTGAAAGGAGAATTTTAGAAGCTTTAAACGACCCCTTGATGCACCTGCTCAGAAATGCCTTTGACCACGGGATTGAAGACCCCATCACCAGAAAAAAGCAAGGCAAATCAGAGCAAGGTTTAATTGAAATCAAAGCTATCAACCGTTCCAATCGTACCGTAATTACCATGAGCGACGATGGTAACGGTATTTCACTCGATAAAATTCGCGAACGCGCGATCGCAATGGGGTTGGATGAATCTTTAATTAATCAGGCTACCGATGAAGAAATATTATCGTTAATTTTTGAGCCTGGATTTACTACCTCAGACCAAGTTACAGCATTATCCGGTCGCGGTGTGGGTATGGATGTGGTTCGTAACAACCTCAAGCAAGTACGGGGAGATATCAAAGTTGATACAGTACCCCAAGTTGGAACCACATTTACGCTGTCAATGCCTTTCACGTTATCGGTTTCCCGAGTTTTGTTGGTAGAAAGCAGTCGAATGTTATTAGCTTTCCCAACGGATGTGGTAGAGGAGATATTTTTACTTGATGAAGAACAAGTTGTCTCTGTAGGTGGTGGGGAAGTTCTAAATTGGCAAGGAAATACTTTACCTTTAATTGGACTTGCTGATTATCTACAGTTTAACTGTCCTCGTTATAACAACCCGGACTTGGAAACTCCTCCAGCAATTAATGCCAGTAGCGTGTTAATTGTCAAAAACAGCAATCAGTTGGTAGCAATACAAATTGACCGCTGTTGGGGAGAAATGGAAGTTGCGATTCGTCGGGTTGAAGGAGACATACCTTTACCAGCAGGTTTTAACAACTGTACGATTCTTGGTGATGGTAGGGTAGTAGCTTTAGTGAATGCTGGAGAATTACTTTACTGGATAGCTGCTAACGAACGTACTCCTAAAAACAATCAACTACCATCAACAAAGTTAAAAACAGCTTTCCTCAATCAAACAGAGGAACAAACTGTAGAACACGTAACTAAGGGCAAAGGTACGATTTTGATTGTAGATGATTCGATCAACGTCCGCCGCTTCTTAGCATTAACTTTAGAAAAGGGTGGGTACCAAGTAGAACAAGCAAAAGACGGTCAAGATGCTTTGGAAAAACTTCAAAGTGGTTTAAGCGTACAGGCTGTAATTTGTGATATTGAAATGCCTCGGGTTGATGGTTACGGCTTTTTAGGTCGGGTCAAATCAAACGACGATTTTAAAAATATCCCCGTTGCGATGCTGACCTCTCGCAGTAGCGATAAGCACAGACAGTTAGCCATGCAGTTAGGTGCGAGGGCTTACTTCTCCAAACCTTACAACGAACAAGAATTACTACGAACTTTGGACGACATTATTTTTTCTGTAGCTGGAGTTAGCAAGGGTTGATGATGGGATTGTTTAAGTTATGAGTTGATTATTTCATCGACTCATAATTCCATTTCTTTACCTTGAAAATAAATAAATTTACACGTATTTTCTAAATAATTTGTCAAAATAAATTAGCCCGGTATCTTTAAGATATTGGGCTTTTTGGTTTTTACTTGTAATCATAAATAAAATTTCTGGTTCTATTAGGACTTACGCACTCGTAACGAGAAATAAGGCTTTACGATTACTTCGCTACGCTCGTAATGACGTAAACACTTAGTCCGTGCGTAAGTACTGTCTATTTTATTGTCTTATTAATAAATTTACTAAAAAATCAAATATCTTTAAAGCAAACTTACAGCTATTAGCTTGATTGTTCAGTCATAATTATGATTAACGCAGCGCCGTTTCACATAAATATTTACTAATTTTTTAGTTTAACGATAAAAACTGAGTGATTTAATATACATAAAAATTGACTAAAATATTGTAAATTGGTCGTGAAAACCACATTTAATATTAGGTACAATTTTCTATCAGCTATGCACGGGATATTTTTATTAATTAAATAAAAACAAATTAAGTAAAAATACAAATATAAATATAAATTTATTAAATATTGTCTGAAATTAGCTTACGAAATATCCCCGTTTCGGTTTATGGTTAATATTTCTAATCAATAAAATCATCAGAATATTTCCGATATTTACCTGAAAAAAACCTTAGCCAAAGCAATGAACTATACTTCTAAAGTATCGCCACAAATTTCTGTTAAAACAACTTCATCGAAGACGCGAAATACTTGGCTAAAAAAGTTTTATAACCTACCAATTAGCCACAAACAACTGATTGCGTTAATTTTCTGTCAATTGGTATCTATTTTGGGGATAGGTATCGGAGGTACGTTAATTATTACTCAAGGTTTGCGGAATCAATTGCTCGAACAAGCCAAGTCAGAAGTTGCAGTATCGGATATTAATTACAATATCAAGATCGATCAAATGGGTTTTGGCTTTCGGGGACAGTCAGATAATGCTGCGATTATTGCAGCAGCTACTTTGAAAGCTGAAAATCGTTTAAACAGAACTTTAATAACTTCTGTTGAGCGAATTTTGCAAAACGAGATTAAAGCTAGAAATATTGAATATGCGACTTTGGTTGGTACGGATTTAAAAATTATTGCTAGTGCTAATGCTAACCGCGCGGGTGAGACTTTTAACCCAAATAATTTGGTTAGTCAGGTATTGCAGAATCCCCGACAAATTAAAGCGAGTGCGATTGTTACTGCTTCAGAGTTGAGCAAAGAATCACCACCGCTACCCGAACTGAAAAAGAAAGATGCTTTAATTCGCTACACCGTTACACCTGTAAAAAATCCTCAAACCCAAGAAGTTGTTGGTGCTTTGATTTCCGGGGATATTGTCAACGGCAAAGATGCGATTGTCAAGCAAACTTTACAAGCAATGAATGGTGGTTACAGCGCAATTTATTTAAACCAACCGACAGGGAGATTTGATTTAGCAGCATCTCTTCAAAATACTACCGAAGGAAACATTAATCGAGCTACACCGAATGTTCCTTTATCTCCCCAAGGTCAATCTTTATTAGAAGCAGCAGCAAAAGCTAAAGGTAAAGTCGTTACCGGACGCATGAATGTTGAAGGTATAAATTATACGGTTGCGGCTAAAGCTGTTCCCAATCAAATTATTGAAGAAGCAGAAGGTAAAAAAGCCGTTTACTCAGAAATATCCCCTGCAATTTTGGTCCGAGGAACTCCGGAAACAGCACTTAATAGTTTGCTCACAGAAAGTTTGTTAGAACAAGCTGTAACTGTCTTAATAGCATTATTACTAGTTGGTTTTTGGTCAGTAATTTTACGTAGAGCAATGATTCGTCCCATCGAAAACCTGCAAGAAACTACACAGAAATTTGCTTCGGGCGATCGCACTTCTCGTGCGGAGGTTTTTGCTACTGATGAAATTGGTGATTTAGCTGTTAATTTTAATACAATGGCAGACAATATTACCGAACAAGTCCGCCGTCAAGAATTAGAAGCAAAAATAGCACTGCAATTAAACCAAATTACCAGTCGTATTAGGGAAACTCTCAACAGCGAAACAATTCTCAAAACAGTTGTCACAACTACGCGAGAAACTTTACAAGTAAATCGAGTAGTTTTCTATCGGTTAGAAGATTCCAGGGGTGAAATAATTGCCGAAGCTGTTGATTATACTTTAAATGCTGTGATGGGATTGAAAGTTAACGACCCCTATCAAGTTAGCGAGTATCCTGAAGAATATGAATTTGGCAGCATTAAAGTAGTCGAAAATATTCAAGATTTACGGTTGAATGAATCTTACCTCCAACAGCTTCAAGAGTTGGATGTTAAAGCATTCTTATTAGCACCAGTTTTTGTCAACGAAAAATTACACGGTTTATTTGTCGCTCAAGACTGTGCGGGTATACGCTCCTGGGAAGAAATAGAAGTTAACTTATTTAGACAAGTCGCGATTCAAATTGGTTACGCTTTAGAGCAAGCAGAACTTTTACAGCAGATACAGCAGGGACGAAACATCGCTGTAACAACTTCAGAGATTGAACGACAGCAAAAAGAAAAACTGCAAACACAGCTTTTGGAACTGCTCGAAAATATCGAAGGTGCAGCAATGGGAGATTTAACGGTACGTGCTGATGTAATTGAAGGGGAAATTGGTACCGTTGCCGACTTTTTTAACTCCATCGTCGAAAATTTGCGAGAAATTGTTACCGAGGTCAAAACATCAGCCGCTCAGGTGAATGAGTCCTTGGGTTCCAACTCCAGCGCGATCGCTCTCTTAGCAACGGAAGCTAAAACTCAAGCAGCGGAAATCAACCGAACTCTATTATCCGTTGATAGCATGACTGATTCCATGAAAGCAGTAGCACAAAACGCTCATGAAGCTGCTATAGTTGCTAACTCTACGGCGATCGCGGCTACACAAAGCGGTGCAGCAATGGATTTAACAGTACAGAATATTGCTAATTTACGAGAAACCGTTGGTGAAACGGCGAAAAAAGTTAAACGTTTGGGTGAATCTACTCAAGAAATTAGTAGAGTTGTAGCATTAATTAACCAAATCTCCATGCAAACCAACCTACTCGCAATCAACGCTGGAATTGAAGCAGCTCGTGCTGGTGAAGAAGGACAAGGTTTTGCGGTAGTCGCTGAAGAAGTAGGAGAACTTGCAGCCAGAAGTGCTTCTGCTACTAAGGAAATCCAGCAAATAGTAGAAAATATCCAGAGAGAAACCAGCGATCTAGTAGAGTCGATTGAATTTGGAGTTACTAGCGTAGTCGAAGGAACCCGCATTGTTGAAGATGCCAAGTATTCCTTGAACCAGATTTTACAGGTTTCGCGTCAAATTGACTCCTTAGTAAATTCTATTTCTGAAGCTACTGCATCTCAAGTGCAAACATCTCAAGCAGTTAGTCACTTGATGAAAGACATTGCCGACATCTCGCAACGTACTACAACTTATTCTGAGGAAGTATCCCACTCACTACAGCAAACCGTAGAAATTTCCCAGCGTCTTCAAGAAAGTGTAGGTACGTTTAAGGTTAATTAGAATTAGGAGTTAGCAAAAAGGCATATTTTCTTGTAGGGTGCTGTGACGCTATGAAAAAATTTGAACGTAGTAATAAGACTTGTAGCGTCACGCACCTTCCCCGTGACTGTGACAATAATGACGCTACCGCGTCACGCTCCGCTAACGTAAGTCCTATTAGAATTAAAAGTTAATAATAAAGATTGATTTAGAGACGTGATATATCGCGTCTTTATTTATATCTAAATACCGTGTAAACGCAAGTATTTTGTCACCGTTTTAGTTATTTGCGCTACAGAATGTAATTTAAGATTCATGTCTCAATATTAACTATTAACTTTTTACGGTGCTGGAATTTATTCTTCAGCAACACTAGAATCAAGCGAATGAATAGAAGACGTTTTTTTGCGTTAATTGCTGGGATATTTGTTTCATTTTTCACAGTTGTTGGCTGTAATCAAATTACATCAACTACCCCTACAAATCAAAGCGTAGAATTAACGGTATCGGCTGCTGCTAGTATGCAAGATGCAATCAAAGAAGTAGGAGAAGTTTACCAAAAAGAAAAACCAAACACTACAATTACCTATAATTTTGGCAGTTCGGGTACTTTGACACAACAGATCAAACAAGGGGCCCCGGTTGATATTTTTATATCAGCAAATGAGAAATTTATAAATGAGCTAAATAAAGAAAACCTTTTACTTCCAGAAACTCGCAAAAATTTGTTAAAAAATGATGTGGTTTTAATTGTACCGAATAAAGCTAATATCGTTAATATTTCTAACTTTCAACAGTTGACAAATTCTAATATCAAAAGATTTTCCATTGGAGAACCAGAAAGTGTACCTGCTGGAGAATATGCAAAACAAGTTTTGACTTCTTTAAAAATTTACGACCAACTTAAACCAAAAACCGTATTTGCCAAAGATGTTCGTCAAGTCTTATCTTATGTAGAATTGGGTAATGTTGATGCAGGCATTGTTTATGCTACAGATGCCAAAATTTCCAACAAAGTTAAGATTGTGGCTACCGCATCAGAAAATACTCATAAACCAATTATTTATCCAGTTGCAGCGATTAAACGTACTCAAAATCCACAAGCAGCCAAAGAATTTATTCAGTTTTTAAATGGCGATCGCGCAAAAGATACGTTTAAAAAATATGGTTTTAAAATTGCTGGTTGATAGATATTTCGGAGAAATCATTGCGTTTTGCGGAGGATTTTGATGAAAACTAATCTAAAATTTGGGGACTTTTTTTATTCCCATTTATCTGCGTATGGAATTTGACTTATCTCCCCTGTGGATTTCGCTGAGAACAGCGACAGTCGCTACGATCTTCGCCTTTTTTATGGGAATTGCAGCAGCAGCCTGGATGAAGGAATATAAAGGTAAAGCCAGAGGAATAATTGATGGTATTTTCACTTTACCCTTGGTATTACCGCCTACAGTCGTAGGGTTTTTGCTACTGTTGCTGTTTGGAATTAATAGTCCTGTCGGACAACTTTTAATGCAACTAGGAATTCCCGTTATCTTTTCTTGGTGGGCTACTGTAATTGCATCGACGGTTGTGGCTTTTCCTTTGATGTATAAAACTGTACTCAGTTCCTTTGAGCAAGTTGATAGTGATTTAACTAATTGCGCTCGGACTTTGGGGACTTCTGAGGGTAAAATTTTCTGGTTAATTACTTTACCGTTATCTTGGTCGGGAATCGTCGCGGGAATAATCTTGGCTTTCGCCAGAGCCTTGGGAGAATTTGGTGCTACTTTAATGCTAGCTGGTAGCATACCGGGTAAAACCCAGACAATGCCGATCGCAATTTTTTTTGCTGCTGAAGCCGGGAATATGCATAAAGCTTTGATTTGGGTATTGATAATGGTGGCAATTTCTTTAGTTGCGATCGCGATTATCAATGTTTGGGATGAATCGCAACGTATCTCTAAAAATAAAGATGTCAGAGGTGCAAATTTAATTAGAAATATTTTAAATTTTGTGATTTATGGTCAGTTTGGAGATATTAAATTTTCGGATAATTTGGTAACGGTCAACCGTGATTACACAGAGAAAATCCGTCTACGCGAGTTAAGGAAAGAACTTATAGTTAATATTGAAAAGAATTTAAACAGCTTTCAATTACAAGTAGAATTCACCGCAGATAACAACACATTAGGATTATTAGGTGCTTCTGGTTCCGGTAAAAGTTTGACTTTGCGCTGCATCGCTGGATTAGAAAAGCCAACTCGTGGATGTATTATTTTAAATGGACGAGTTCTATTTGATGCTAAACGTAAAATTAATCTTCCCAGTCGTAAACGTCGGATTGGTTTTCTGTTTCAAAACTATGCGTTGTTTCCTCATATGACCGTAGCGCAAAATATTGGCTTTGGTTTGCAAGAGATTTCAAAACAAGAACGCATATTAAGAGTGCAGCAATATATTAATATGATGCAGTTGCAAAATTTAGAAAACCGTTACCCACATCAAATATCCGGAGGACAGCAGCAAAGAGTCGCTTTAGCAAGGGCTTTGGTAATTGAACCGGAAGCAATATTATTAGATGAACCACTTTCCGCACTCGATACTTATCTGCGTAATCAAATTGAAAAGTTGCTCAGAAAAGTGCTTTCATCTTATCAAGGTGCAACTTTATTTATTACCCATAAATTAGAAGAAGCTTACCGTGTGAGCAGCAATATCTTAGTAATGTCAGAAGGAAAAGTAATTGCTAACGATACAAAAGAGAATATTTTTGAGCGATCGCCAAATTTAGTTGTAGCTAAAGTAACTGAGTGTAAAAATATTTCTCGCGCTCAATTTGTTGATGTTCATCAAGTTAAGGCTTTGGATTGGAACTGTAATTTACAAGTAGTAGAATCGATTCCTAGTAACTTGAAATACTTAGGAATACGCGCTCATCACATTACTTTTACCAACGATCAAAATCGTGAGAATACCTTTCCTTGTTGGGTTGCCGATATTAGTGAAACCCAGCACCGAGTTAGCGTATATTTGAAGTTGAATAATCCTTGTAGAGATTTGGAAGATTACGATTTGCAGGTGGAAATTTATAAGGAGAAATGGGAAGTTATTAAAGATAGACCTTTTCCTTGGTACGTTCGTTTAGATGCGTTGCGGTTGATGTTGATGGAGAGTTGATTGTGGGAGATTTGGAAATATTTTGGTTAGCTTGCGCTATAAGCCCATATCTCAAACTTTGCTTCAGATGATAACTCTGCTTGCAAGGAACCGTAATATTCGGCACAAAACTCTTCGAACTCATTCATTACAAGACCGAAAATGTCGTCTGACACTCGCCAACATAAACCATATGGTCGCAATCTAAAAAAACTAAGTAGTTCAGCAATCGTGTTGCTTACTGTCCATTCTTTCGCAATTACATAGTTTGACTGATAACCTTTGCGGCAAAAATAATCTTCTATATTGATTTCTTCTATTAATGCATTGACTCCTTTTGATGTTTGTGCTGTTTCAAACTTGGATAAAATGGCTTTGAAATGACGCTCAAATTCTATGCGTGCGGGTGGAGTAATCCATTGAGCATTGAGATAAAATCCCTGCGGTTTCAATACGCGATCAATGTCATCAAGAAATAACTTCCAATTTGAAACAGTGTGAACCATATGGACAGTTAACACAACGTCAAAACTCCGATCTGTAAAAGGCAATTGTGAAGCATCCCCATGTATTAATTTCAGATTTGGAGGATTTTCGTCCAGTTTTTGCCTAAATTGGTTGAGCATTTCTAGAGACACGTCTATTCCTGTTACAGAATAGCCATGTTTGACTAAAGGAAAAACATTCAAGCCAGTCCCAACACCAGGTTCTAGAAAAGATGTCTCAGGTGTTGCACGAACTAATTCAACAATAAAATCTGCAACTTCCTCAGCGATTGATTCTGTTAACCAGCGAGTTTGGTCATAGACATCAGCAATATTATCGTAATAGTTAGGTTTTCCCACTCAATCAAACTCCATATCAAGCTATAAAGGTCTACAGCACATTATAAGGTTTGATAAAGACTCTCATAGATTCTCGATAAACTATTCAGGAATGACTTGTGCTTGCTTGAGAATGCTGCTTAATGTGCCAACCTGGAAATAGCTTCAGGCAAAGGAAATTCTTCAAGGTAAAACCGCGTTGCTTCTTTAAGTCCTGCAACAGCTTTTTCAATGGTTTCACCTTGATCTACCGTACCAACTTCCGGACATTCGGCAATGTACATATCTTCTTCCTTGTACACAATTACCGTAAAGCTACGAGTTTTCATCGTGTTTTACCTTGGACTCCTGAAACTCTAAAATCTTATAGTACAAACTCTCTACAGATTCTTTAGCAAAAAGCTCATCTTTAAGTTTAAGATAATCTCCACTACCGATATTGCACGCTGCACAGAACCGCGCAACCTCGGATGGCTCCATGTTCAAGAAAAGAATCTGTAAGCCCTTTTGTAAAATCTGTTGCTCGTTATGTATCACGATTCCCCACTCAATGAGGTACGCAAACCCCTAATTGCGACACCAGTTCCTTGCTCAGATGCAACTTTCAGCACTTGATTAATAATTGCAGACAAATTAACATCTGGAAAATAACGGCTAAAAGATCGCTCTTGATAGCTATCCCCCGACAATCCATAAATACTTAAACCACTTTTCTTAAATAACCAAACTTCTGGAACCTTGTAAGGAAGAAAATCCTCAGCCGCAGTGTAGGAAGTGACATCAATTTCAATTACTAGATCGGGTGGTGGGTCAACTTGCCAATCAATCCTATCTTTACCTATCACAGCTTGCCAATTATCTATATAAAAACAGTAGTCTGGCTCAATTCCACCATATAAGGGAATATCCATTGTAATCGGCGTGAAAGCTTCGTAATTGCGGCTTTCGCTATCAAGTAATGCTTTGACAATATCCGCCAAAATGTTGGCTTCACGTCCGTGTCGGGGTAAGGGACTCATAAGTAAAATTTCGCCATTGCGATACTTAATCCTGGGAATAGAACCATCACCTCGACTATCCCGCAGATAGCAATAATCTTGCCATGTTCCGGGCATTCGCACTACGGTTCCGGGAGGAAGTTGGGTTTTTTGACGGGAAATTACAGCGTACATGGGTATTTATTGCTCGTTATATTTTGTTGTAATGCGCGATCGCCTTTATTTAGAAGATTATTCTTGGCTTACTTGTCTCACCTCATCAACAGTTAAATTTAAAGCTTGTGCTATCTGTTCCACAGTCAATCCAGCAGCTAGCATTGGTGGTACTGCTTGTAGCTTTCCTATACGTTCTCCTTCTTCTATTCCTTCCGTTTTTCCTTTAAGTTCTCCTTCTTCAAACGCTTGCTGATACACTCGTGTTTTCTTCAAATCGCTCAATTCAAACATTTCTTGTATCTCCTTGATATCCATGCTGGGTAATTTATAAATCAAAATCGTCTCAATTAATTGTAATAATTGTTGCCGCTGCTTTACTGATTCTATTTCCTGGCTAGTTCTAGTAATTAACTCTCTGCCTTCTTGTACAGCTTTGTCTTCATTTTCTATAACTAATTTTATCGTAGCAATTCCAATAGGTAATGACGCATTTTCTCCTAACTCATCTAAATAAATACGGGTAACTCTACCCGATGCAAAGGACTCGCGGTAATGTTTGATTGGTGCGCTATCGATGCTGCGGGTTGGGTAAATAACAGCAGCAAACCAATCATTTTTTGGTTGGTTTTGGCGCAGGTATAAATTGATTTCTGTAAACAGCCGCGAATAGATCTCTGAATCTACTTGAAATTGAACTTCGACAAAGTAAATGGGCTTTTCCTCTTGGTTTGGGAGAAATACACCATCTATTCGGAAAGCAGTTTGCTTGATTTCAATTGATGAGAATTGATACCCCGTGGCAGTTGCGGGATTACCAATTAATTCAAAGAATATGTTGGGAAATTCTTGGAAAAGACGGTAGAAGATGCTGTCGGTTTTCACTTATTGGATGATTGAAAAACAGATTATTATGAAATTACCATATTTGGAGATTTTAAAAATTTATTTAAATGTAAATGCATTCTTCTGCCCAATGACCGTTGATATCAGAATAATTTTGGGCGCTAGCAGGGCGAGATATGGTTAAGGGATAATGCTGCTAAATATTCCGATTGACAAATAAGAAAATCCCTGTTTTATGCTTCTATAAAAATGACGATTCAACCTATTCATCCTAAATAATTATACGTTTAATTTTTGTTATTGTATTGTTCCATTAAAGCGCCAATTTTACATCTAACTCTTGAGATAATTTTAATTTATGAATTCTATTCCTCAAGGAAAGTAACTTCAATATTTTGATATTAAAAAAAATATATAAATGCTAAGTTACGATACTTTCTGATTTTTCATATGCCTATTTTCCCCGTTACAACGACCGAGAAATATTTTGAACCAGAAGAAAATAAGTTATTAATGGTGATCGATCGGTTTCTTGAAAAGCCAATGATGAAAGTCAAGACTACTAGTGAATCGCTCTAGTGAAGACGTGTTCCATATGGAAAGCGCTCCCTACTTGGTAGATGCCATTTTTTGCGACACAATTATGCCAGATGCTAAGCTGCTACGCATTTAATTTGTATAGTACTAGCGAGCAAGATGCATGTCCTTACGGACACGCTGCGCTACCGCACTACAACCTTTTCAAATTTTCGCATTATCTAATTTAGCTGCACATCAGCTTAGCTTAAGAAGCAGTGAGATTTAACCTAACCGGCATTTTTCTATTTTAATTTTTTCTTAACAGATAACTTTGCAGCTGTCCCTCTCCATAGAATTACGAAAGGAATGGAACTAATAACTAAGGTTGGTAATAGCATAATCAGATCGGAAGCGAATAGCGCGATCGCAGGAATTAACATCGCAAAAGTCACAATTCCAAAGACGAACCAGCCTGTTATCAGCACCCACCAAGGAATTCTTCCTGCTGCTAAACCTCTAAAAGCTATTCCTTCTAATTTAATTCTACCCATTGGATCGTACCCAGATGGCATTTTTTCCCGATCAAGAGGTTGATCGTTGGGAGGAACGGAATAAACAATCTGTTCGGGTTCAAATTCTGCATCGGGAAGAAATTGCTTGAATTCATCATTTTCACTCATTTTTGCTACTCCTAATTGCAGCAGTATGTTTGAGGATTGATGCAATTAATAATGAATATCTACATTTGCACGCAAGTACTTTTCGTAAATCGTAAATACGAGAATAATCGGCGATCGCCAACTGTTGTTTCGCGACGAGAAAGCTTTGTAAATTTACAATTCGCTTGAATGGGACATTCCTTATATAGGTAAAAAAAACAGTGTTAAGCTAAACTTATATTACATAAATGATTTTTATATTTATCAGATGTTTACATTCGTATAGCTTATGAATAAACTACAGATATAGCTTAAAAATTAGATAAATTTGGATGCAGTCATGTTGAACTTAATCAAACGTACTCCTCAAGCAACCTTTTATTCAATTGATTTAATCAATGTTTTAAAGCCTTTATTCGGTGGATTAAATCCTATACGTCACTGGCTGAATAAACTTGAGATTAATAATGTTGCATTAGCTCATTTTATCTGTAAGATGATTCCCGTGCAGTGTCCTTTTGAGCGAGATATTTGTTTATTTGGTCGTAACCTTATACATATTCCACCCTTATGCAAACTTAATCCACTGTATGAGGAATTGACTGTCTTACGGTTCCGAGCGCTTTGTTATTTAGCCGATGAATGTGGTGAAGATGTACGTTGCTATTGCTAGTTTGTAGGTTAGGTTGAGGAACTAAATCCAACACAATCTAGAATGCTCAACTAAATAATTAAAATTAATATTCAAAATACAATTGAACAATGCACTTTATACATGAGTATATGTAAAATAATCTCATATAAAATCAAATGACAAATGTTGGGTTACGGCGTATCTATACTCTGTGTCAATTATAAATATTATTCGTGCGCCTTTAACCCAACCTACAAATTATTTACTTAATCTCTTTCAAAGCATTTTCAACTTTATCTATCGCATCTTTTGGTAAAGGAATATATCCCAATTCTGTCGCAAATTTTTCACCATCTGTAAGACACCATTTAACTACATCTTTAAATACTTTGGCTTTATTCGGTTCCGCATAATTCTTATAAGCCAAAAGCCAAGTATAGGTAACTATAGGATAAGAATTATCTCCTTCGGGGTCGGTAATAAATACTCGTAAATCATCTGATAATGGTTTGCTGCGGAGTGCTTCGGTAACGCTTTGGGTATTTGGCTCGATGTAATTACCGGCTTTGTTTTGTAGCGCAGCGGTTGATAAATTTGACTCAGCCGCGTAAGTAGATTCTACGTAGCCAATAGTCCCCGGTTGCTGTTGAATTTGAGCGGTGACTCCGGAACTTGATTTAATTGCGACACCAGTAAGCCATTGAACGTTTAAACCAGAACCTACTTTTTTTTGCCATTCGGGACTGATAGCGCTTAAATGTTTTGTAAATACAGCAGTTGTCCCGCTTCCATCGGAACGATGAACTAAAAGAATTGGTAGATCGGGTAAGTTAATATCGGGATTTAATGTTTTGATTTGAGAATCATTCCAACGAGTAATTTTCCCTAAAAACATATCCGCATAAACTTGTCGCGAAAGTTTTAAACCGCTTTTGATATTGGGTAAATTATAGGCAATAACAACGCTACCAGCAGTCATGGGAAGTAAAACAACACCTTTGCTTACCTGCTTGATTTCTTCATCGCTCATCGCTATATCGCTAGCACCGAAATCAATGGTGTTAGAGATGACTTGTTTAATTCCTGCTGCGCTTCCTATAGCTTGATAATTTAATTGGACGTTGGGATGCTGCTGGTTATATTCTTGAAACCATTTCTGGTAGAGAAATTCGGGAAAAGTTGCACCTGCACCGTTAAGAGACACAGATTCTGCAAGTTCGGGAGTTGTTGCAGGGTTAGTATTAGTTTGTGGTTGAGATTGACAACCTACTATTACTAAGATTACAGAAGTGAATAAAACCAAGAATTTATTTGAGAAAAAATGTTTGAGCATGATTAATAAATATCTAATTCAAGTTAGGTAGTCCGTCTTCGTAGCGTGTCTTACAGAGATAAATCTTGCTCGAATGAGAGATATAGCGAGCAAGATGCTCGCACTACGAAATTAAGACTTTCAAAAATCAATCCAAAATCGGATGAATTTTAATCAAATTGGTCACTGATTAGTGCAGAGTTTCACACCGATTTTTGCTTCACAAGTGGCTTTTTCTTCTGGTTTTAAATCTTGATATTCTACATCGCGGCGTAAAACTATACCGTTATGACCTGTTAAAAAACGGGGAAGTTGCTCGTTCTCGATTAGTTTTAAAGTTCTGATATCGTAAGTGGTATAAGTCGTTAATTCTGGGGAGTTAAAGTTAATATCAACGACCGTGATTGCTTTAGTTGGTGGTAAATTGCCGTCAACTAACGGACGGGGACCCGAACCTAAAATACCCATGTGGAGTAGCTGTAATTTACCGCGATGAGCGGGATAATAAGCGTGGTGATGACCGCTAATATAGGTATGAACGTTATTTTTTTCTAGCATTACTCGCAATTGGTCGGCGTTTTCCATTACGTCACCTGGTTGGTCGCGACCGATCGCAACTGCATATAAAGGCAAATGACTGAGTAATATCCGCATTTTAGCTTGTTGCGCTTCGGGACTAGCTAAAGCTTTTTCTATCCAAGCCAGTTTTTCGGGGGGAATTATATGTGATGAACCATCCCAAGCCATGAAGAATATATCTTTATGCTTGAAGGTATAGAAAAATGGGAATTCGTTTTTGTCTATAAATTCAATTCCTGGATCGTGTTCGGGATTATTCCAGTAGTCGGAAGCTAAATCTCTTTCCTGTTGAAACAGAAAATTTCCTCCTACTCCTTTAGCGCTAGAAGCGTCGTGATTGCCGACTGTGAAGCCGTAAGGTAGGTTTGCTTTACGTAAAGGTGCTGCTACATGAACATCGAATGCTGCCCACATGGCTTTAATTTGCGCTTCGGTAAGCGACGGTTTTTGACCGGCTACCATATCCCCGCTACAAACTACCATATCTGGTTGCCAAAATGGTAATAAGTTTATTCCTTTATCTACTTCTGGGTCGTAGTCAGTGGAACCATAAGCTGAATTCAAGTCGCTAATAACTGCTAACCGCACATCTCCACGAGGGGGATCGAATAAACCATTCGCACCAGCACTTTTAACAATTGCTTCTGTTTCTGGTGGTAAATTTGCAACCCGTGGTTTATTAGTTTGTTGTGTAACGGGTGTTTGAGGTGTTTGTGTCGCTTCCCGATTGATGCTTGTACAAGCGAAGCAGAAGATACTCAGCGCTAATCCTAGAATGGCAAATATAAAAAACCTTCGCCGACGCATTTTTCGAGTCCCCGGTCAACTACACCGTAAATATAGCGGATAGTTGGGTCATTTATTTTTATACCAGAATACAAATTTGAAGGAGACAAAAAAACTAACTCTTAACTCTAATTGATCTTTAACCTTATTTATGTAAGCATTTTCAAGTAGGAATAAATGAGTCCTGTTAGTGTTGTGTTTGAGAAAGAAGGTAAAAAATGGAAACTACAACTAGAAGACGGGAATTGCTTAAAGCAATTAATGAGCGACTAGAGGACGCTTACGAAGACACGTTAGAAGATGTCATAGAACTTTTAGATATTCGTAAAGCAGAAGACGAAGAAGATATTAAAGCAATACAAGAAAACCGGGAAGATATAAAAAGAAATGGCTCTATTCCTTGGGAACAAGTAAAACGAGAGTTAGATAGTGACTGAATATCAAATAGAATTTACCAAGGCTGCATCTAAACAACTTAAAAAGTTATCTGTACAAGAACAAACACGGGTAAAAGAACAAATTGATCGGCTAGGTGATAGTCCCCGACCTGATGGAGTTGTAAAGTTAAAAGACTCGGAAAATAGTTATCGAATTCGAGTAGGTAGCTATCGGGTTTTATACGATATTTTTGATGATATTCTTCTAATCAGCGTTATTAGGATCGGACATCGTAAAGATGTTTATCGAGATAAAAGTTAGAAGGAATTAGAATCAGGTACTAATAAAAGCGTTGATTCAGCCTTTTGATTAATCTTCTCATTTTCCCAAAGCATGGAATGATATTTAGTATCGCGCCAAGGTCTAATCATGTCGGTGTAGTGACGGTTGAATGCGTGTCCCGATTGTCCCGTGCTGTGAATTGCTTGGGAGTTATCGAATGAGTCTAAGTCTACAATCATCCGCAATGATGGAATGTGGGTAACTTCAAAAGTTGATTGATTGGCTTTCCAACGATTAGCATTAATGGTTTCTCCATCACCTGCTGCTGCGAATGTTCCTCGATTAAATAGTTTTTCAATTACAGCGACTCCAGATTTACCTAAAGTAACGTTGCGAAAGTCTATTTTATGCAGCTTTCCCCAAGTCCATTTTTCTGGGTTATTACCCAAATTACTTTCTAGTTCATCTACTGCTGCTACTAAAGCTTGCTTAAATATTTCATCTCGGTTTTCTACTTCCGGGGTATTACGATTATCCCACCATAAATTATTCGGTTGTACGGCTAAATTGTTCATCACAGCGTACCAGCGATCGCTACCATCGGGATAGTAATCTTGGGGTAGTTCATCGTGGAATGTCAGCGCTAACAATTTTTTCCAGAATGTCTCGAATATCGCGGATGCTGGTGATTTTATTTTGAGTTGAAAATCCCAGTTTATTAACAATTGACGCGCATTTTCAAGCCGAGAATCATCAAAATAAATTGACTTTAATATAGGCATCAAATCCCGCGCATTAATATCAAGAGTATCACCTTGAATTGATTCTATATCAGCCAAAGTCAACGGCTGATTTGTACGAGTAATCATTTCTTCAATGCGTTTTGCACGATAGCCGTGAACCCAATCTTTAGTAATTACGTAAGGGTAATTTTCATCAACTACGGCATTATTCGCCGTAATAATATATCCTCGCGCTGGATTAAAACTGTGAGGTAATTCCTCAAAATCAATATAGCCTTGCCATTCATATTTATTATTCCAACCCGGTACCGGATAACGTCCATCTCCCTGTTTGCGTATGGGAGTTCTACCGGGCATTTGGTAGCCGATATTTCCATCAACGTCTGCGTATATTAAATTCTGAGCGGCAATATCAAATTTGCTCGCAGCTGTGCGAAATTGCTGCCAATTTTGAGCGCGGTTAATTTCTTGAATAGCAGTAATTAAGGTGGAAGGTTCTAAAGCATTCCAGCGCAAGGAAACGGCGTATTTCTCAGGGACTTTTACTGTCGAGTTTTCACCGAATTGCTGTAGCGAAGGAACAACATCGGAAAGTATTGGACCGTGTTGAGTATAGCGGATAATTTGATTTATTGGTTCTCCGGAAGCAACTTGAATTTCTTCTGTCACAAGCTGCATATCTACCCATTTACCATTCATCTCATATTGATTGGGGTTTGCGGGATTAATTTTTTCTACATATAAGTCCATCGTATCGGACATTACATTTGTTACGCCCCAAGCAATGCGGTTGTTGTGACCGACAATTACCCCCGGTACTCCCGCAAAGGTAAAACCCGTAACGTTGTAAGGACAATTGCTGCTAACTGAATCTTTTATTGAAATGCAGTGCAAACCTAACTCATACCAAATTGAAGGCATTTGCACCGATAAATGCGGGTCATCAGCTAAAATCGGTTTACCCGTAGCCGTGCGTTTACCGGAAATAGTCCAACTGTTGGAACCTACACCCATTCCCGTTCCACCAAGAATTTCTTCCATTGCAGTTACGTTACTCGCAATAGATTTTAAATTAGGTGTTATCTCTTTAAGAGCAAGTAAATTTACATCTTCTATATCTTCGTTTATTTTGATTTTCCCAGCTTTTTTCGCTACTTTAAATTCAGGTACAATTACGGGAAAATCTTCAGGATAAAGCGGGAAAAGTTCATCTACCCGCTCTTTGGGAAAAGATTTTAAAAGAATAGTCCGCTCAATTTCATCACCCAAATTCGTACTCAGGTCGTAAGCCATGACTTTACCCCACAGGATAGAGTGTATTGGCTGCCAAGGTTCCGGACGATATTCGCGATTGAGGAGTTTTAATACGGTATATTCTAAGCTTAAAGCGCTACCTTGATGTTTCGCTAAATAAGTATTTACCCCTGCTGCATAAGCTTGTAAATTTGCCTTTGTATCGGTATCTAATGTGGCAAATTCCTGCTGCGCTATCTTCTTCCATCCCATCGTTCGTAGAAATTTATCTTTGTCTAACTGCGACTCACCGAACATTTCAGACAGTCTTCCAGCACCAATATGTCGCCAAAAGTCCATTTGCCAGAAGCGGTCTTGAGCGTGGACGTAGCCCTGTGTGAAAAATAGATCGTGGTTAGATGCAGCGTAAATTTGCGGGATTCCCCATTCATCTCGCAGCACTTTCACTTCACTTTCCAATCCCGGAATTGCGATCGCGCCGTTTTCTTGAGGAAAAGATTTTCTAAATGTGTAAGTAGTTAAACCAGCCAAAGTAATAAGTAATACCAGAACTAATATTCCAATATTCTTAAATACTGCCCCAAGCCCATCTTTGTTGATATGATTCATTTACTTTATCCATCAGCTTCCCAACGGTATAATTACGGCTAAACAAGCGACATTATAAAGCTTTCCAGGCATTGTTGAACGGTAATTGGGAAGGAATGAGAAGAAAAAGAAAAGGGGCAGGAAATAATTAATTGTCAATTACGAATTATTTTCCTTTGGTAGTAAAAATGTTGGTGAACATCATCAAGAAGCCACCCACCAGAATTGATAATGCAAGTCCCGCTGTAACTAAGTCGAGTACGTTAGTGTATTCCATGATTAGTTTTTTAGTTTTTACCTATTAGTTAATAGTAACTGGTTCCTAGCCGACCGCTGGGAACCTGCATAAAGCCAGAGCCTTGTAACGAGATACTCCCTATTCCCTATTCCCCACTCCCTTTTAAACTAAAAATCAACTCCGCGCTTGGGTTCTACTCCATCATTGGCATAATGCTTGTGACAGTAGACTTCGGAATGAACGCTGGCTAGTTCAAAGTATTCTGGCTGATTTTGGCAGCGTCCCGTGATAATTATTTCTGTATGGCGCGGTTTGCGAAGTAATATTTCTACTATCGGCTCGACGGTTAGTAATTCTAAATCTACAGTGGGATTGAGTTCGTCCAGAATGATGGTTTGATACAATCCCGAAGCGATCGCTGTTTTCGCGATTTCCCAACCTCTTTCGGCTTCGATGTAGTCCAGTTCCTGCCGGGAGTTACGCCATACTATGGCATCCCGACCGCAACGTTGATGGTCTACTACTTCCGGATATGATTGCTGTAGTGCGGAAATTGCTTCATCCTCGGTGTATCCACTGCCACCTTTGAGCCACTGCATAATTAATACACGAGTGGAACCGGGATGATTAATGCCTCTACCGATGGCTTTTAAAGCTCTGCCCAAAGCGCTGGTAGATTTTCCTTTACCCGAGCCAGTGTATATTTCGATTCCTTCCAAACCATATAGTTTTGCTGCGGAATTGTGTTGGGGCTTCATTTCTGAATGTAAATCAGCAATATCTAATAACTGTTGGGGCGCACCTCTCCCGGTCGCAATGATTTCCAATTCTTGAGGTTTGGATTTTAAAGTTTTTACTACTTCATCAACTTCTAATAAACCCAAGTCTAATACGGGGTTGATTTCATCCAATACAACAACCGAATATAGCCCCGAAGCTATAGCACCTTTAGCAACATCCCAGCCTCTGACTGCTTCAAGTTTATCGAAAGGGATAATTTCATTTTTATCAAAGAATTCTGCCCTACCAGTACGTACTTGGTCAATTAGATGGGGAAATCCTCTTTGCAAAGCGGCGATCGCACCGTCTTCGTCATAATCTCTTTCTGGACCCTTGAGAAACCGCAGCAGCAAGACCCGATTGTAGTTATTTAAGTTCTTGATACCTAAACCAATTGAACGTAAAACTACTCCCAAGGCTGCTTGAGATTTACCTTTACCCGCGCCATCATAAATGTGAATTTGACCTTTAAGCCTTGTGGGACGCAGTTGTGCCGTGCGAATACCTATGCCGTTCCTTGTCATTTCAACTCTACTCGCTGTAATGTGGCAGTCTTTTATCTTACCGAAGGTTATGTACCATCAGGAAGGGATAAAAATTTTTATCTATAGGAATCCGGTTCCGGTGTAAAAAATGGTAAAACACGTATATTCCGTTTAATATTATTTTTTGGTACAACTATCGTATTACATTTGTAACAAATCAAACTACAAGCAATTTGGAAGTAAACATATGTTAGGTTATGACTTTTCTGGATATTTTCGAGCTTTTCCTTTTGGGGTAATTTTATTCGACTTTCTATTTATATTAGTAGCTATTCCAATAGAAGCATACATTCTAAATAAAAGACTGAAGTTTGATAAAAGGACTAGTGTTTTTTATGCAATCTCAATAAATGTCTTTTCTAATGTAATTGGTTGGATAATTTTCTTTTTGGTGGAGGCAAGTAGTTTATTTGATAGATATAAGTTAGAGTTAATAAGTTTTTTACTCTACAATAGCTTAGGGGATAATGTTTACAGCAGTATTGTTCTTACTGCTTTCATCGCTTTCTTTGGCACTTTAATGGTAAAGTTTGGATTGCTAAGATTATTTATTTTAGCATTAAGCGATCCGCCAGAAAAGAATGCAGAACCAGAACCAGAAGACACAATTCTTTTATCGAGAAAAATGCACCGTGGTTCCAGAAAAAGCTTTCAAGCTACTAGTTTGTTGACTACTACATTAATCGCTAATTCTCTTAGCTATAGTGCGATTACTTTGGTTTTAATCTTTCGGATGTTCGCTCGCACAAATGTACAGTGATCACTAATTATTTGGTTAAAGTATTTAATTTTGGAATAACAGTAATTAATAGGAGAAAAAAATGGGCGTAGTAAAGGAGACTCTAGATTTACTTGGTTTAGCAGTTTTATTTGATTTTTTAAAAGATGCTATTGAGCGGATTAAACGTTTCTTTATTCCACCAAGAGCTTTTTCTTGGCAAACATTAATTTATTTAAGTATATTTTCTTGGTTGATGTCATCTTTAGCTTATGAAGGAGCGATTCGAGATATTATTGCCTTTTTTGGTTGGGTGTTTTTAATTGGCGGTACTTCTTGGTATACCACCGATAAACCTTTATATATACCTGGTACAGTTATGCCTGTTGGAGCAGTGATTACAGGAGGTATAGTCAGCATTTTTGCTTTTCAACAAAACGACCAAGTTATATCTAGAACAATTGTTTTTTGGCCAACAATATCTGCATTAATTGCTGCGGTTCCCGAATTTTTTGAAGGAACGGGTACGGATGTTAACGCTCAGCTACCAAAATTAGAAGACCGCGAAAGTGTCATAGTTTTGATTGGTTGCTGTATGTTATTAAGTTGTTGGTTAAATATCTACGAAGTTTCAGATGAATGGATGAAGGAATATCCCAGCGCAAGATATCCGATTGCTACCAAGAAAGATTCTCAACGTAATGATTTATTGACCTTTTTACGACCTGAAGATCAAATTCCTCAAAACGGAATTTTAATCTTAAACAAACTTCAGCCAGCGGTAGAAACAGCGTTAAGAGGAAAATCTTGGTCTAACGTCGAACTATGGTTAAAGAATGCCAATGAAAGAGTTAATGAACTTGGAGAAGCAGTTATAGCAATTCATCTAGCTGAGTTTGAAGAAAAAGATTTATGGAAAACTCAAGCAAATGTAGAGAATATTGACCCAGAAGATTTAAATTCTGGATACAGATTGGATTTATTTAGTGTTTGGGATGGTCCAAGCGCTGCACCTAATGGATATTATCTGCAAAAGTCATGTCAGATTGAACCGATCGCAGAACCTGTTGACACCCTCAATCCTCAAAACGAAAAAATAACTGTTGCAGAAGTAGAGTGTTCACCTAAAATATCTTACTTTACGGGAAAACCTCCCAATCAGTAGCAATAAATTGACAATTAACAATTGATAACTGATAACTGATATGTGAAAATGATTAATTCTTAAATCACTATGAATGTCAATCGAATATTTACGATCGCGAATAATGCTTTCTTGGAGGTAGTCCGCGATCGTATACTATACATTATCGGATTTTACGCAGTTATTTTGGCAGTTGCAGTTAATTTCTTACCGCAAATTGCAGCAACTACTGAAGATAAAATGTTTTTAGACGTAGGTTTGGCCGCAATGAGCATCCTGTGTCTAATTATTGCGGTGTTTGTAGGTACGGGATTAATTAACAAAGAAATAGAAAAACGCACTATTTTAATGTTGATTGCTAAACCAGTAAGTCGAAATGAATTTGTTGTCGGTAAATATTTGGGGTTATCGGCTGTTATAACATTAATTGTCGCCGCAATGACCGCTATTTATTTAATTTTCTTACAAATCAATAACATCAGTTATTCAGCCACAAGTATTATAGTCAATGCTATTTTTCTAGTATTGCAGCTATCTTTAATTAGCGCGATCGCTATTACTTTTGGTGTATTTACGGCTTCGATATTAGCAACAGCTTTAACATTTGCAGTATATTTAATGGGAAATATCACCCAAGATTTACTTAATTTGACTCGGATTGGTGAAAATCCCGGTCTTAAAAGAATAGCTCAAGCTTTATATTTACTTTTACCCGATTTATCACGTTTAGATTTGAAAAATGAAGCTGTATACGGTTTATCAGCATTACCAGATTCTACAACACTATTTATAAATGCTGGATACAGTTTGATTTACACTGCAATGGTTCTAGCTTTAGCTATTTTAATCTTTTCACAAAAGGAATTTTAAAAAAAGTTAGGAGTTAGGAGTTAGGAATTAGGAGTTAGGAGTTAGGAATTAGGAGTTAGGAGTTAGGAGTTAGGAGTTAGGAATTAGGAGTTAATAATTATAATCAATATAAAATTTATCGGCAGATTTTTCGGTAAACTTAGTATGCTCATTTAATTTTTTTTATCCCCTATTACCTATTACTTATTACCAATTCCCTATTACCTACTCCCTATTCCCTATTCTTCTAATATCGAGAAACCCGATTTTTTGAAAAAGCCGGGTTTGTGAATGTTACGATCATTAAATATCAACTAAAACAGAAAATTCTCACTTGTTTAATTCTACCATCAGGCATAATTGCTTGATCTAAATTAGCATTTATTAAGTTAGTGTCTTGTAAATTTGCTTCTCTTAAGTTTGCTTGTGTCAAATTAGCCCAAGCTAAATCAGCATCAGTTAAATCGGCTTGATTCAAGTTTGCTTCTAATAAATTCGCACCACATAATTTAGCTTTTTGAAGATTAGCTTTGAATAAATTCGCTTCAATTAAAGATGCTTCTATTAGTTCAACTTGATTTAAGTTTGCTTTTTGTAAATCAGCATCGCACAACGAAGCTTCTCGTAAATTACTACCACACAAATTTGCACCCGAAAATATAGTCCCACATAAAGAAGCTTGTCTTAGATCTGCTTTAGTTAAATTTGCTTCACGGAAAGATGCTTCGTGCATATAAGTTTCTCGTAAATTAGCTTGAATTAAATTTGCACGATCTAATTTAGCTCTAGTAAGAATTGCACCGCTTAAATTTGCATTACTTAAATCCGCTCCTGTAAAATTGACTCCGCTCAAATCAACTTCTCTTAAATCGATTCCAGTTAAATCGTATCCGCTAAAATCCCTTAGACCAAAACTGTCAGTAATTTGACTTAACAGAAATTCTTTGTCAGCACAATTACTCATATTCTTTTTGCTTTCCTCTGAGTGTAAATTTTTCAAATCGCCATCCCGACAATTACTGTATTTCGAGGTTACACCCTAAAAGTAAAAGATTGAAACAATCAATTTTAAAATTTATGCAAAAAAACCATCAAAGAATCTTCAAGCAACTGAAAATAGCTGTTTTACAGTAAAATCATTTGTCAAAGCATCCTGATAAAATCACCAAAACCCCACAGTTAAAGATATATAAATACAATAAGTCACGATATTATGACTTTTGAGAGTCTTATTTTTAACTCATTTTATTGGCGATCGCGCTTTAAATTTAAAGTAAAAACTTAACAATATAAAACATATTGATACTAGTATCAAAAATTATAATAATCCTAATTAAAATTTAATGTTTTATTAACCAAGATATTAGAAATAACTTTTAGGATGAAAGATTTTGTTAGTCTTCGATTCAAGAGGGTTAAAAGCCTCACTACAAACAAAAAATTAACTATCTTCACTCCAAGTCCGTAGTTGGAAATAAACCAACACCATTGCGATCGCAAGTAATACAGTTGCAGCAGCAGCAGCATAACCGAAATCAAACTGACCGAAAGCTTCTTGATAGATATAGTAAACCAGCAAATTTGTCGAATTTAAAGGACCACCACCAGTAATTACGTAAACTTGCTCAAAACTGCGTAAAGTGAAAATAACAGTGGTTATAGTTGTAAAAATCAAAGTCGGTCGCAATCCCGGTAAAGTCACGTACCAAAACTGTTCCCAACCGCTAGCTCCATCAAGTTCTGCTGCTTCATAACGGCTAACTGGAATAGCTTGCAAACCAGCTAGAAACACCACCATATTAAAACCAAGCTGTTTCCAAATACTTAATAAAATTATTACCGGCATTGCCCATACAGTACTGCTCAACCAAGGAATAGGTTCGATACCAATATTTGAGAGAAGTACATTCACCGGACCGTCATTTTGAAATAGCCAGCGAAACCCCAGACCAGCAGCCACTAAAGACACAATCGAAGGTAAAAAATAAGCAGTTCGTAAAAATCCCCGCAAAATGATATCCCGGTTTAATAACACAGCCAATCCTAAAGGGATAACGATACTAGGTATCACCGTCGCAATTGTGAAATAAGCTGTATTCCACATCACTTGATAAAAATCAGGATCGAGTATTAAACGTAAATAATTTTTTAATCCTACCCAAGTCATACCAACATTCGTAAAACTACCATTTGTGAAGCTAAGGTAAAACAAATAGGCGATCGGACCGATGACAAATATACCTAATAATATCAGTGCGGGAGCGAGGAAAAACCAAGCTGCAAAGGTTTCGTTGTCTAGTAGATTTTTGAAAGAATGGGAAGACTTAGTATTTTGCTGCATGAAATGCGGTGATATTTGGCATACAGCTATTTTACCGTTACGATCGCAAAATTTTTAACAGAGATTCTAGTTGTGTAGGTGCATTTGCAGTCATAACTTGCATCCTGAAACGTTGCCATAGCAAAGCTTCTACTAATGTAGCTTTACGCTTTACGCTTAAGTGACCTCCCCAAATTGCTAAATCTCGATCGCCATTTGATTTCCATTGATCGAATACTTTTACAAGGTGAGAGTCAGCTTCGAGATTCTGTAGTTTTTTAGATTTATCATCTGCACTTTGCCACTCCGCACAAAGATACACTGCAAGCTTAATTAAAGCATCACCCCTTTGTGCATCGACATTTATTTCTTCCCAATTAATTACAAGTTCTGGATGGTTTTGCAATTCTTTGAGCAAAGTCTCTGCTGCTGCAATCTTCGCATCGGTTTTGCTTCGACCTACACCATTTGCTTCAAATGTACGACCATTTATTTTTATTTTTACAGTGCAGTAGTGTAAAGCAGGACACGCGGATTTGAATTCAAACTTAACATCATTCTCAAGGTAGCCAAGATTTTTAAATAATTCTAGAAGTTTATTAATTGCATTTTCATTCATCTAATTTGAGCTTAAACAAGCCTGTTAGTTCCAGCTTTAAGGTAAGTCGGGAATAGAGTTGGGGGCAAGAAAAGAATTAAGATTTTACCTGTTACCAATTTTTCTATAGCTATGAATTCTGTATCCCCAAGTTTAATATCTCCCGATATCCCCACACAGCCGCAGGTATCAACACCTTTAAAATTGGGAATTATGGCAAGTGGTAGTGGAAGTAATTTTGAAGCAGTTGCCCAAGCGATTCAAAACGGACAATTAAACGCTCAGATTCAAGTTTTAATTTACAACAATCCCGATGCTTACGCCGCAGTACGAGCCGATAAATGGAATATCAAGAGCGTACTCATCAATCATCGCGACTACAAGTACCGAAAAGACCTAGATAAGCAAATCGTCCAAACATTGCGTTCCCATGACGTGGAATGGGTAATTATGGCTGGCTGGATGCGCTTAGCAACTCAAACCTTAATCGATGCATTCCCCGACAAAATAATTAATATTCATCCCAGCTTATTGCCCAGCTTCAAAGGAGTAGGAGCAATCGAACAAGCAATAGAAGCCGGAGTAAAAATAACTGGCTGTACCGTACATCTAGTTTGCTTAGAAATGGATAGCGGTAAAATTCTCATGCAAGCAGCCGTACCAGTCCTACCCGACGATAACCCCGATACGCTTCACACCAGAATTCAAATTCAAGAACATCGGATTTTGCCCGCAGCGATCGGTTTAGCAGCGAAGGGGTGAGGGGATGGGGGATGGGGAGATGGGGGATGGGGAGATTGGGGGATGGGGAGATGGGGGGATGGGGAGATGGGGAGATGGGGGGACAAGGGGAACATTATTCTTAATTAACTCCTAACTCCTAACTCCTAACTCCTAACTC